>JAFAMS010000439.1 GCA_019233165.1 Vulcanimicrobiota bacterium
AGACCCGTTGCGGTTTGCGAGTCGTTGATGTTGTAGCTTCCTGCGCCGCCGACCGATGAATTGATACGGTTCCCGGTGTATCCGAACGACTGGCCCTTGTCTCCCGAATACGCCTTTTGAAATACGAATGACAATCGGTTGTCTTTAAGCGTATTAAATGCCGCCCAAACGTTATAGAAGCTCCCGCCGAATCCGTCGTACCCACCTTGCAGATAAGCTTGATTCGTCGGGCTGAAGTCACGGGTGCGGAGATTGACGGTCCCTATCGGCGATTCTCCGCCGTTGGGACCGTTCGGACCCATGCCTTTGACGACCTCAACCTGATTGAAGATCGTCCCGATCGTATAGTTCGTGTTGTACGCGCCGAACGTACCGGTGCTAAGCTGATGGCCGTCGACGAAAACCCTAGTCTCAAAAAGCTGTCCTCGCGCAATGAACTCTGAGTTAGGCGTAGTTCCGGTACCCCGAAACAGCGAGACGCCGGGTAACTCCGGGACTATGTTGTTGAGGTTTTGCGGCTGACGCGCGACGATTTGTTCGCCGCTAATGGTCGTCACGGCGTTTGGCCGCGTGTTGAGCGCATTACCGCCGCGCGTCGTTACCTGCCCGATGACCCGCAGCGAGCTCAAGTTCGCGGGGCTGAGGCTGAACGTAAGATCGGTAGTCGAGCCGGCGACGATTCCTACCGAGTCGGTCTCGCTGGAAACAAATCCGGCTTTGCTGACCACGACATCCCAAAGCCCGGGCGCCAGCGTGAGGGAAAACTTTCCGTTTTGGTCGGTTGTTCCCGTGACGCGCCCCGACGGGCCGGTCGCCGTGACGGTAGCGCCGCCTACCGCGTCGTTCCGTTGATCGGTGACCGTTCCGGTCAGCGTTCCGGTAGACTGAGCCTGAGCGATCTGAGCGTTCGGTTGCGCCGCCGCCGCCGTGCTTAATGGTCCGGCAAGCAGCGAAACCGCGAGCAGCACAGAGAGCCCCGCGTTCGTGAAAGTCCGCACGGTTCTGAGTCTCCTTCGCAATACTTAAGAAAAAGGGGGCTTACTAGCCCCTGTCGGCGAGGCTAGTTCGCCCCTTTCTGAGACTCCTTGTGGACCGAGCGGGCTTAAGCGAGATTTATTGCCGGCTTAATCCCCTTCGTTTCGAAGGTCGAGCGCAGGAGCGGCTCGAGCTCACCTTCCTCGTCCATCGGCCCAAGGATGTCGGTGTCGCCGTAAAACTGGCCGCCGATGAAGACCTTTGGAAGGGTCGGCCAGTTCGTGAGAGACGAGAGCGCCTCGCGCTTCGGCACGTTCTCGAGGACGTCGATTACCTCGAACGGGTACCCGAACCGGTTGAAAAACTCGATCGTCTCCAGGGTGAACCCGCAGCGGGGCGCGTCTTTGGTCCCCTTGCCGTAGATCAGAATCGTGTTCGCGGCGACCTCGCGGTCGATCTCGTCGCGCAGCTGGTCAGACATTGAGGACCTCCGTTTTGAGCTGAAGGGCGTGGATGCGTCCGTCCCGGCGCGCCTCTTCGAGCGCCGCGTAGACCATCCGGTGCTGGTCGAGCCGGTTCTTCCCCGCAAAGGCTTTCGAACGCACCCGGATATCGTAGTGGTCCATCGTCCCGGTCAGGTCGACGACCCGCACTTCGGCGTCCGGGAGCGTCGCCCGGATCAATGCCTCGATCCCCTTGCTATCGATCATCTGCGGACTTGAGCGCCGGCGCCTCTCCTCGCACCGAGGCTATGAACCGGGTCGCTTCGCGGATCGTTTCGGTGAGGGCGGTCGGGTTCTGGGCGAGCAGCCGAGCGAATCCACCCGCTGCGATCACGGTCGAGACGCCGAGCAAGATCGCCGGGACGCCGCGGGCTCGTAAAGGCCCGATCTCGAGACGAAACGTCTTCGTGACGCGCGAGAGGTCGCGGAAGTTGAACATGCGTTTCCCTTCTTCGAGCAGGCTGCAAGAAATCTCCGCCCGTGGGGCGCACACCCCCAGCATGGCCTTCGAGTGGAACGTACCCGCCGAGTTCAACTTCGCACGCGACGTCATCGATGCGCTCGCGAAAGAGGATCGAAAGGGTCTCGTCTTCGTCGACTCCGGCCGCAATCGCCGCGACTTCTCGTTCAAGGCGATCTCGGAGATCTCGCAGCGTTACGCCGCCGTGTTCCACGATCTCGGCGTCGCGCGCGGCGACCGCGTCATCGTGCTCTTGCCGAAGATCCCGGGATGGCTTTTTACGATGCTGGCGTTCGACCGTCTCGGTGCGGTCGTCATTCCGTGCTCGGAACAGCTGCGCGCGAAAGATCTCCTTTTCCGCGCGAACCACAGCGAAGCGACGGCGATCGTCGGGCATCCGAGCAACGCA
>JAFAMS010000521.1 GCA_019233165.1 Vulcanimicrobiota bacterium
CGGCCGAGGGATTGTCAATCGAGTCGGTCGCGGGATTGAAGGTGAACAAGTTCGAGCCGCCCGGCGCGTCGATCTGAAACTGCATGGTCGGACCCGCGCCGAACGTCAGCGGCTGGGCGAACGAGGCCGCCTGCGCGCCCAAAGTCCCCGTCCCTTGAATCACTTGGCCGGCGCCGTTAATTGCATTCGCGCTTTGGTCGATCGCGTTCCCGAGGACCGATGCGCCGGAGCCGTTGATCAAGATCGGCCCCGTATTGTTGAGGGTGTTGCGCAGGTTCTGGAGCACCTGAAAGACGTTCAGACTGCCGTCCGAGGCGTTGAAGTTGAACGCTTGCTGCAGCGTCGTCGAAAGATCGACGGTCGCGCCGTCGGCGTAGAGCTCGCCCTGCTGCTGATTGTTCCCGTTGAAGGTGACGCTCGTGATCGGTTGACCCGTCGTTTGGACCGGCGGCGGTGAAGAGATGCTGGTCCCACCGAAAAGGTACTTGCCGGCGTACTGCGTGTTCGCCAGGCCGACGAGCTGGTTGATGATCTGCTCGACCTGGTTCGCGACGCCGATCTTGTTCGCCGGGCTCATCACGTCGCTCGCGGCGCGAATTGTGAGCTGGCGGGCCGACTGCAGCGCCGAGGTCAGCTCGCCGAGCGTCGAATCGACTTGAGTGAGCTCGTCTTGCGCCTGCTGCGTGTTCTGCGCCGACGTCGTCGTCGCGGCGATCGTCGTGTTCAGTTGCAAGAGCTGGCTGACTTGCGTGGGGTCGTCGGACGGCTGGTTCAGCTGTTTTCCGGTCGAGAGATCGTTCCCGAGAACGGCCTGATTGAACAGCTGATTGTCGATCGCCGTTATTTGCTGGTCGAAGAGGTTGCTGGTGGAGATCCGCATCTAAGCCTCCGTGCTTATTGGCCCATGGAGAGAATCGACTGCAGCATCGAATCCATGATGGTTACAGTCTTGGCAGCCGCCTGATAGGCGGTCTGGTACTTGATCAGGTTTTGCGTCTCTTCATCGAGGTTGATCCCGTCGATGCCCTGACGCACTTTGTCGATGTTGGCTGCGATGTTGGTCTGGGTGTTGGTTCCCGTCGTCGCGGTCTGGCCGTCGAGGCCGACTTGACCCATGAAGCTGCCGTAGTACTGCCCCAAGGTCTGAACCGGCGAGGCGATGATGGCTGTGTACGGCGGCGGGACGCCGGGCGTCGGCTGGAACGTGATCGCGGCGCCGGTGTTGTTCGTCACCGTAAACGTCAGGGTGCCGGCGATCCGGTTGAGGGCGGTGACGACCGCCGTCACCTGCTGCCCCGCTTGATTGACGAACGTGTACTGCTGACCGACGTTGACGTTTCCGAACTGCGCGAGCGGCCCGAATACTTGCTCGGTCACCGTCGTGACGCTCTGGCCGGGCGGCGCAACGAACGGCGACGCCGGTGCGAAGGTGGCGGCGTACGTCGAAACGCCCGGGACCCCGACCGGCAACTGGAACATCTTGGTCAGCGCCAGGGCCGCCGAGTTGTCCATCGAGGCGAAGGCGTTGGTCGCATTCTGAACGACGGCGATGTTGGCCTGGAGCGCGTAGATCTCCGCGTTCGACGTGTGGGCGTTGGCGGTCGCGGTAACGGTGATCTGGTTCCCGTTGATCGCGGTGATCGTCACGGTTTCGGCGTTCGGGTTGTTTTGGTCGAGCCGGACGTTCTGGCCTACGGCGAACTGGACCGGATTCGAGACGGTGAGGACCGTCGCGCCGGCAGCGACGTCGGTCGTCAGCTGGCTGTTCGCGATCCCGTCTAAGTTCGCGGCGCCGAGGATGCCGAGGATCGAGCCGGCGATCCCCTGACCTGCGGCCGTACCCGGATTGTTCGAATCGTGAATCGAGAAGTTCGGGCTCGGCGCGTACCCGGGCTGAGTGCGCTGGATGAGATCCTCGTTGTTCGAATCGCGCTGGAAGACCAGCTTCTGGCCGGTCGTGTCGTACGAGGCCGTGACGCCGATGTGTTGCGCGTTGAACGAGGTGATGAAGTTGTCGACCGAGCTCGCGTCGATGGTCGCAGCGCCGGAGGTCGTGCTGTAGGTGAGGACGCGGTTGACGTTGTCGACGTTGACCGTCAGGGTTCCGGCGATCGGACCCGCCGCGGGCGAGATCTGCAGCTGCGGGTTGTTGATCAGCGACGTCGAGGTGTCGAGCGTCTGATTTGAGGAGTTGACCGCGTTGACGAGATTCCCGGCCGCCGTCGACGCGAGCGCGGCGACGACCTGGCCCGGCTGCGTGATCCCGACCTTGATATTGGTCGCGCTGATCGCCTTCGTGGCGACGATCGGTTGCAAGAGCGGAACGCCGGGGACGCCGTTCTGATCGAAGCCGCTCGTCGTTACGCGATCGACTTCGGTTGCGAGCGCGTTCGTCCAGGCATCGAGGTTCTGCGAGTAGACCGTCAGCTTGTTGTTGTACAGGTCGACGAGGCCCGCGAGCGAGCCCTGTCCGAGCGGGACCGGCGTCGGGTTGAGCGGGTTGGGGTCGAAGACGAAGCCGACCTTGAGCGTCGGCGTCCCGTTGGGGTTCGTCCCGATCACCGGGGCGGCGAGATGGTAGGCAATCGTATCGTTGACGAGCGCCAGCCCGTTGACGGTGACGAGCGTCGAGCCGTTCGCCTGCACGGAAGTTTGCGTCGAGATCAGCTGCGAGAGCTGGTCGATCAGATGGTCGCGCTGGTCTTGGAACGTGTTCGGGTTGTCGCCGGCGGCGTGGCTGGCGCGGATCTGACCGTTCAGCTGCGCTATCTCGTCCAAGATCGTGTTGATCTGCGTGACTTGCGTCTGCGCTTGCTGGAAGACGTTGGCTTCCTGCTGCTGCAGGCTGTTGCCGGTGGTGCTGATCGCGTTGACCAGCTGCTGCGCCGAGCTGATGACGCCGGCGCGCACCGAGGGATCCGAGGGTTGCGCCTGCAGCTGTTGGATCGACGACTGGAATGCCGTGTAGGCGTCGTTGACCCCACCGTTCGGCTCCGAAATCGTTGCCTGCGCGGCGTTGAGCTGCGACTGCTGGATCGAATAGAAGTACTGCGACGAGCTGGCGTTGCGGAACAGCGTGTCGTACGAATCCTGGTGGACCCGCAGGATCATCTGCAGCAGCACGCCGTCGCCGGTCGTGCCGGGAATCGTCAGCGCAGGATAGCCGATCGTTCCCGTGATCGGCGAGGCCTCGGTGAGAATTGCCTGATTCCGCGACGCCCCGGGCGTGTTGACGTTGGCGATGTTGTCGGAGGTGACGTTCTCCGCTTGCTGGTACGCGGCGAGCGCCTTGCCGGCAATAGTTAAACCGAAGAAACTCATGCGTTGTGGCTCATGATCATGCTGCGATCGGGCAAGGGCATGATGCCCCGGCGCTTATAGGTCAGCGGCGCGCCTTGCGCCCGCCGCATCACGCCGAGGATCGCCATCAGGCGTTCCATCGCGCCGAGAATCAGCGCGCGGTTGTTGCTGTTGATGAGCTCGAGCGCGGTCGTGTGATAGACGAGCTCTTTGGCGCGGCGCTTGAGGCCGTCGGCGATTTGCGGCGGTGCGAACTGGCAGACGGACGCGAGCGGCATGTTTCCGAATCCGCGCTGTTGCATCGCGCGGCGGCGCGACTTCATCGCTACCATCGCCTTGCGCGCCTGCTCGAGCTCGGTCTGCGCCGCCAGGATCACTTCGGGCACGTTCGCGACGAGCGCGTTCGAGAGGGCGAGCGCCTTCTCGTTGAGCGCATTGAAGAGCCGGCATTCCTCCGAAAGCGTGTCGAGGAACGATTGCCAAGAATCGCTCATCGTACGCCTCCCAGGAGGAGGATGCTAAAGCTTAACGGGTCGCGATATTCTCGACGATCAAGCGCCCGAGCATCTTCTCCACGATTTGCTCGGCCGGAACCCAGTAGTTGCCTTCCTCGATCCGCCGCTTGAGCTCGTTGACGAGCTTCTGCCGGTAATAGGGCTGGGCGATGACCTGCTCGCGCAGTGCGGTCAGCGTAGCCGCTTCGTCGCTCGGAGCGAACGAGTCGCTCGCGACCACTTCGACGTCGGAGCCCGACGACGGAGCGGACGTCTTCCGGACGCGCGCCAAGCTGGCCCGGTAAACGGCTACCGCCGACTCGATCTCGGCGCGAGAAATGATCATAGGCTGACGCGGCCACCCTTCCCCGGCGCAAAGACCGGCTACGGATAATGTCGGGATGGTCGGGCTGACACTTTAGAATCGGCAGCCGGTCGGGCAGGCCGGTCAAAAGGATCACTAGGGGCCTCCGGGGGTCAACGTGGGGACGGGGACTGCCGACTCGCGGTCGGCGTTGGCGAGGACGCTCGCCTTGAGTTGCTGCTCGAGGACCCGGGCCAAGCCGAAGCTGCCGGTCTTGGCGAGGTCTTGGGCTCGCTGGTCGTCCAGCATCTCGCCGAAGATCTTCTCGCCGGACGATTTGTCGCCGAAGAGCGTCTGGTCGGACTCGCCTTTGCGCATCTCGCGCAACAGCATGCCGATGAAGATCCCTTCGAACTGCTGCGTGACTTTGTGCAGCCCGTCGAGCGCTTTTTGCTGCGCCGGCGTGAGCGGCTGCGCATTTGTCGTCGCAGAAACGTCCATCAGATGATCTCCACGTCGGCCTGCAGCGAGCCGGCTTGGCGGAGCGCCTGGACGATCGCGATCAGGTCGCGCGGGGAGACGCCGATCGTGTTGAGCGCGCGGACTACCTGCGCGAGCGTCGGAGCGCCCGAGAGATAGATCAGCTTGCGTCCGGACTCGGTCGCTTGAATCCGCGTGTTGGTCTGCTGGCCGCCGGGCGCGTTCGTGAACGGACCGGGCGGGACGAACTGGTTCGTCGTCGTGATCGTAATCGAGAGGTTGCCGTGCGCGATCGCGCAGGGCGCGAGCGTGATATCGCCTCCCATCACTACCGTTCCGGTGCGCTCGTTGAGCACGACTTTTGCGATCTGATCGGCGTTGAGCTGAAGGTCGCCGGCGTCGGCCAAGAACTGAACTTGATTGTTCGCATACGAGGCCGGCAGGTTGACGTGGACTGCTTCCGCGTCGAGCGCGACCGCAATCCCGCCGAAGCGGCCGTTGAGAACCTGCGCGAGCCGAGCCGCCGTCTTGTAATCGGGGCTGGTGAGAACGTAATTGAAGCCGGCGCTGTCGTTGCGCAGGTTCGTCTGCATGTCGCGCGCGATCACCGCACCGTTCGGGACGCGGCCCGCACCGGTGAAGTTGACCGAAACCGAATTCTGGCCGGCGCCGCCGCCGTTGGTGTTGATGCTGAAGCCGCCGACCGAGACCGGCCCTTGGGCGGTCGCGTAGACGAGGTTGTTCGGCCCGCGCAGCTCGGTAAGGACGAGCGTTCCACCCTGCAGGCTCGTCGCGTCGCCCATCGAGGAGACGAGCACGTCGACGTTGTCACCCGAGTGGGCGAACGGCGGGAGGAGCGCCGTGACGATGACGGCCGCCACGTTGCGCGTGCGAACCGCCTGCGTCGTCGTCGTGAGCCCGAACCCGAGCAGGACGTTCTGAATCGTTTGGCTGGTGAAGATCACGGAGGTCGAATCGCCGGTCCCGCCCAGACCCGTGACCACACCGTAGCCGACGAGCTGGTTGTTGGTGACGCCTTGGACGCGGGCGACGTCCTTCACGCGGACGAGTTGCGCGACGGCTGCAGTCGGCGCCGTCAGGTAGAGCGCCGACAGCAGCGTCGCGATCGTGAGCGCGGCAAAGCCGCGCCGCACATTGGTACGAATCAGAATATCCAATCGATGAGCCTCCGTAAGAAGCCCTTTTCTTTTTCCGCGAAGTTGCCGTCGAAGTTCAGCTCGACGTTCGCAATCGCGGTCGAAAGCACGGCATTGGTGGAATCGATGTCTTCGGGCCGGATCGTTCCCGTAACGTGCATGTTTTGCGTCTTGCCGTTGATGATCACGCGCTGCGTGCCGGAGATGACGAGCGCGCCGCTCGGCAGGATGTCGGTGACTTGCGCTTCCATCGAGCTCGTGAACGTCTGCGAGTTGGCCCGAACGTCGCTCGTGTTGAGCGCCGACTGTCCGCCGATCGAGCTCGGGAAGCGGAAGAAACCGACGCCGGCGACGCCCGTACCTGCAGCGAGTCCCGCGTTGAAGCTCTTCGAGCGCGCCTGCGTCGCGCTGCTCGCCTGGTTGACGTTGAAATTGAAGACGACGGTGACGAGGTCGCCGGGCTGCGTCGCCTTGTGATCCCCGAACAGGCGCAGCGGGTGCCCCGGAGCTGCCGGAGGGGGCGGCGCGACATACAGCGTGTCCGCCGCGCACGGCAGCGCGCATGCGACGAGCGCGAAGAAAACGAGCGAGCAGGTTCGGATCATTGAACTTCTACGCCTCCGGGGAGGGTGAACTCGACTTTGCCCGGGCCGGTAACGACGCCCGAGAGCGCTTTGTTCGTGACCGGGTTGTAGACGGCGACCGTTTGTCCGAGCCCGCCGCCGGTCCGCGCGACCATGTCGGCGGAGACTGCGACCGGGCCATCGTGGATGATGAAGACGACCGGTTGGCCGGCGAGGACGATCTCGTTGATGCGCGTCTGATCGAAGTACAGCGGCGTTCCGCGTTGGACGGAGATGTTGACCTTGCGCCCGATCAGCGATGCAGCTTCGACCGGCGGCCGCCCGTAGCTCGGGATCCGTCCCATCACGACGTCGCCTTCACCGAGAAGGTTTCCGGCGGTGAGGTCGTGCTGCGCGACCGCGGTGCGCACGTACGTGACGATCCGGTAGCCCGCGAACACCGTGCGCACGAGCTTCTTGTCGACGTAGATCGCGAGCGGTATCGCGACGTAGTTCGGATTCAAGGTCGCGGTCTGAACGGTAATCTCGAGCGCGCCGAGGGGAACCGCCTGGTCGGGAACCTTCGAGGATATCTGCAGCTCCCGCTCGTCGGTATTCGCAATCAACGCGTGCGCCGTCTTGTCGGCGAGCGCGGTCAGGCGCGCTCCGGCGACGATCTGCGTCCCGGGGGACGACGGATCCGCCGCCGGCGCGGGCGCTGCCCACGCGAGCCACAGGATCGAGACGAGCGCGAAGATCCGGCGCACGATCGCTTACTGCTTCACCTGGATCGCGGTCGAGAGCATCTGCTCGGAGGTCGTAATTGCCTTCGAGTTCGCCTCGTAGGCGCGTTGCGCGACGATCATTTGGACCATCTCGTCGACGACGCTGACATTGCTGTTCTCGAGCCAGCCGCCTTGCAGCACGCCCGTGCCGTTCAGTCCTGGCTGCGAGAGAATCGGAGCGCCGGAGGCCGCGGTTTGCAGGTACAGGTTTTTGCCGAACGCTTGCAGCCCTTGCTCGTTCGTGAAACGCGCGAGCGTGATTTGTCCGAGCGTCGTCGGTTGGCCGTTCGAGCCTTGCTGAAGCGCGGTGACCGTCCCGTCGGTCCCGATGTTGACGTTGATCGCGTTCGCCGGGATCGTGATCTGCGGCGAGAGGAAGTATCCGTCGGCGGTCACCATCGTCCCATTCTGGTCTTTGGTGAAGCTGCCGTCACGCGTATACGCGATCGTTCCGTCGGGCAGCGTGATTTGAAAGAATCCCGGGCCTTCGATCGCGGCGTTGAGCGCGTTGCCGGTTTGAACCAGCGAGCCCTGGGTGAAAACCTTCGGCGTTCCCCCGACTTTGACGCCGAGCCCGGCATCTTGGCCGACGGGGACGACCGAGGC
>JAFAMS010000524.1 GCA_019233165.1 Vulcanimicrobiota bacterium
GTCACCGAACGCCTGCCGTGGTTGGTGCTGGAGGACGGCGGCGTCGCCGGCTACGCCTACGCGAGCCGGCATCGCGAGCGCGCGGCGTACCGTTGGGCCGCGGACGTCAGCTGTTACGTCGCCGAGCGCGCTCGACGGCGCAGCATCGGCAAAGCGCTCTACGGCGCATTGTTCGAGCTACTCTCGAAGCAGCATTACCTGCGGCTCTACGCCGGGATCACGCTACCGAATCCCGCCAGCGAGGCGCTCCATCGCAGCGTCGGTTTCGAACCGGTCGGAACGTACCGTTCGGTCGGTTACAAACACGGCGCATGGCACGACGTTCGGTGGTACGGGCTCGCCCTCGGCTTGCGCGACGTTCCGCTCGAGCCGATTCCGTTCGCGCGCTTATACGAAGTCGCGCAGCGTTAGCGTAATCGCGCGCTGAGCGCCGCCCTTTTCGGTGACGCCGAGATGGAGCACCGTGCCGGGCGGTTGCATGAAGAGGTTCCGCAGCGCTTGCAGGCTCATCGAGCTCGCAGGCTTGCCGTCGACGGTGTCGATCGTATCGTCTTTCGTAAGCCCTGCCGCTTCCGCGGGAGTCCCGGGACGCGTGTCGAGGACGACGTACTTCCCGCCGCGGTTGAGCAAATACAAGCCCGCGCGTTCGTAGCTGTCGGGTTCGCCGTACGCGGCGTTCGGCACGAGTCCCATCACCTGCTTGCCGTAATCGAGGATGAGCGTGAAGCGCTTCCAGACCCCGCCGCCGACGTTTGCGGCGACGAAGGGCGCGGCGAACGCGCCTTTCTGCTGGGTCGAAAAGTCGGCGACGACGTTCGTGAGCGTCAGCGTACCGATCCCCAATGAGGCGAGCCGGCCGAGCTTTCCGAGCGCTGGTCCCCCGAAGCCGAAGCCGTTGACGCCGACGGCGGTGCTGGTTTGCGGGACGACCTGCGGGTGAGTGGCGAGGAACGGCGTCATGAGCGAGATCGACGTGCGGGCTCCGGTGTCGACCGTGCATTGCGAAGGAATCGCATCGAGCGTGCAAGGGAATTGCGGCTGCTTCCCATCGAGGACGAACGGGATCGATTGCGCGCCGGCCGGCAACGCGTTCGTCGCCGACGGCATCTGCAGGACGATCCATTTGTTCTGGTAGTCGAAGGTAGTGACGAAGCGCGCGAGCACCTCGAATCCGATCAGGCCGTCGATCTGCTCCCCTGCCGAGATTCCGAACCCGGCGCGCGTCGGCGCGACGAAGAAGAGCTGATCGCGCAGCGTCGCATCGCCGATCTTCAGCGCGTCGACCGGCGCGAACGCGATCGATTCGGTTCCTGAGCCGACGCCGCCGCCTTGCGCCGAGCCTTTCGCCGCGGTTCCTGCCTCTTTGGCGACAGCGGGATCGATCAAATTGAGTCCGCCCGTATCGAAGACGAAGCGATACGGCCCATGTCCGTTTATCATTACCGGGAGATAGACGTGAACGCCGACGAGCTCGAATGGGACCGTCGTTTGCGTCGCGCCGCCGCCGATGGAGAAGTCGTGGACCGTCGAGGGCGGCTTCGCGAGCCGCGCTCCGGCGCCGGGCGGATCCGCGAGCGCTTGCGTCACCGTCGCATCGGTGAGGTTCCCCTGGCCGTCGTCGACGTGCGTTTTGTAAGCCACCATCAACCCACGAACAGGGCGGTAGTCCGAGACGTCGACCGTGCTGGTTTTCGGACCGATCGTTTGCACGTAGCGCATCGGCAAATGCGTTCGCCGATCGAACCAGGCGTCGACGGGAGAAGCCGCACCGGGAACGGTCACGCGCAACACGTCGTAGGTGATGCCGTTCGCGGTCTGTGGGTCACGAGCGACGACGGTTGCACCGCCGCGTCCAGGAACCCAGAGTTGGTAATCGCCAAAATAGGCTTGCGCGATCTCCTGGGCGCGGCCCGCTTCGCCGCCGTCGACCCACACGAGCCCCGAGCCGTCGCTGTTCCAGACGTCCTTCCCGTCGTAACCGTCGCCGTTGACGATCGGCGGAAGCGACGCGGTCTCGGCGAGACGGGGGCCGCCGATCTCTTGATAGCCCGTCCCAGTCCCGTGCAGCCCGGCGCTGTCGATCTTCGAGCGGATCTCGAGGACCTTGATTTTGCCGAGGGCATCGCCGCCGAGTGCGGCGCGCGACTGCGCGATGAGTTGGGCGACGGGATCCGCAGCGGCGGGAACGGCGCCCGGCCAAACGGCGGCCGACGCCAAAAGGAAGACGGCAAGCGTCTCTCGTGGCTTCATGACGGGGACTACGCCGTCGAGCGCCTCATTGTTTCGGTCTCGTCAGCGCGATGGCACTGTGCAGCATTCGGTGTTCGCTTCGTGCGTTTCGTCGACGGCGAGATCGTCGAAAACGACATCGAGCGCCGCTTGCATGCGTGCGCGCGCATCCGGCGCGAGCCGGTAGTAGACCCAGGTTCCGCGGCGCTCCGATTCGATCAGACCGGCCTCTCGCAATAGCCGAAGGTGGTGGGAGACGGTCGGCTGGTTCAGCGGGAGCCCCGCGGTGAAATCACAGACGCAGACGTGCTCCTCGGCGGCCGCGAGGGTCTCTAGGATCGCGAGGCGGTGAGGATCGGCGAGCGTCCGGAAGAGGCCGGCCTCGCCTTCCCGGTCCCGCCGCCTGACCGCTGCGGGAGCGCAGCATCTCTGCATCGACATATTTCAATATTAGAGATTCATCGAAGAATGTCAATACAAGCCCCCGCAACGAACGTTCGTTCGATTTGGTCTAAGCGCTCGTGACCCCGCCGGTGGCTCAGGGCCTTGATTCGATCGTCATCAAGGGCGCGCGCGAGCATAACCTCAAGAACGTCGACCTCGTCCTCCCGCGCAACCGCTTGATCGTGGTCACCGGACTTTCCGGGAGCGGGAAGTCGTCGCTCGCGTTCGACACGATTTACGCCGAGGGTCAGCGCCGTTACGTCGAGTCGCTCTCGTCGTACGCACGGCAATTTCTCGGGCAGATGGAGAAGCCCGACGTCGATTACATCGAGGGGCTCTCGCCGGCGATCTCGATCGATCAAAAGTCGACGTCGCGCAACCCGCGCTCGACGGTCGGGACGGTCACCGAGATCTACGATTACCTGCGTTTGCTCTTTGCCCGAATCGGAAAACCGCACTGTTACAACTGCGGTCGCGAAGTCCACGCGCAGAGCGCCGATCAGATCGTCGAGAAGATCATGGAGCTGCCCGAAGGGACGCGGCTGCAGATTTTGGCGCCGGTCGTCCGCGGACGGAAGGGCGAGTACGCGAAGCTTTTCGAAGAGATCTCGAAAGAGGGCTTCTCGCGCGTCCGCGTCGACGGCGAGATGAAAGAGCTCCGCGATAAAATTGAGCTCGACAAGAAGCGCAAACACACGATCGAGGTGATCGTTGACCGCTTGGTGATGAAGCCCGATATCCGCAAGCGGCTCGCGGATTCGATCGAGACGACGCTCAAGCTCTCGACCGGGATCGTTACGGTGCTCTACGAACCGGGTGAGAAGGAGCTAACGTTCAGCGAAGCGTTCGCTTGCGCGTACTGCGGGCTCTCGTTCCAGGAGTTGGAGCCGCGGCTCTTTTCGTTCAACTCACCGTTCGGCGCGTGTCCGGGCTGCAGCGGGCTCGGCGTGAAGATCGAGATCGATCCGTGGAAAGTCATCCCCGATCGCTCGAAGTCGATCGCGCAAGGTGCGATCGTCCCGTGGAGCCGCTCGCTCGGCGCGGGCAGGTACCCGTCGATGAATCCGTATTACTTGCAGCAAGTCGAACGGATTCTGCGCAGCCGTCGAGTGAAGGTGACGACGCCGATCGAAGACTGGCCCGCGGATCTCTTGCAGACCGTCTTGTACGGGGCCGACAAGCGGCAAAAGTTCGAGTACGAGTCGCGCAGCGGGCACGTTTGGGCGTACGAGGCGACGTTCGAGGGCGTGATCAACAACTTGCAACGCCGCTACAACGAAACGAGCAGCGAGTACGTGAAGGAGGACATCGAGAAATACATGTCCGCCAACACGTGCAAGGTCTGCAACGGCGCGCGGCTCAAGCCTGAAGCGCTCGCGGTGAAAGTCGGCGGGCAGAACATCACCGCGCTTACCACGATCTCGGTCGAGCGCGCGGAGACGTTCTTCCGCGAGCTGCCGCTGAGCGAGCGTGAGGAGCTGATCGCGCACCAGATCCTCAAGGAAGTCCGCGCGCGCTTGGGATTTCTCACCAACGTCGGCCTGGGCTATCTGAGCTTGGCGCGTTCGGCGACGACGCTCTCCGGCGGAGAATCGCAGCGTATCCGCCTTGCGACGCAAATCGGTTCGTCGCTCGTCGGCGTTCTGTACATTCTCGACGAGCCGTCGATCGGGCT
>JAFAMS010000117.1 GCA_019233165.1 Vulcanimicrobiota bacterium
GGCTCAAATCAAAGCGCGTCGCCTTGATCGCGGAGACGACCGACTACGGGATCGGAAACGTCAAAGAGTTCGAGCAGCGCATGAAAGACGACAAGCTCGGAATCGCCGAGCTCGCCGTCACCTTCGACAACAAGTCGACCGACCTGACGCCGCAGCTCCTGCAGATCAAGAACTTCAATCCGGATCTGATCGTCAATCTCGGCGTCGGTACGCCGATGGATCTGATCGTCGACCAGGCGACGACGATCGGGCTGTTGCCGAAGGTTCCGATGGTCGTTTCTTACGACGCACCGATCCGCCCACAGTGGTGGCAACTGCACCCCAAGGACGGCGAGGTCTATTTCGTCTCGTACTACTCGCCGCAGCAGAAGCTCAGCGCCCCGGGCCAATGGTTCGCTTCCGCGTATCAGAAGAAATACGGAGAGCCGCCCGTCTACTCGTCGCTCCAAGGGTTCGCCGACGTCCTCGTCATCGCGCAAGCCGTCGACCGTGCCAAGAGCACCGATCCGAAGAAGCTGATCGCGGCCCTCGAGAGCGGCTCGTATACGACGTGGAACACGTCGCCGGCGACGTTTCCGCGTGCCGCCGGAATCCTCTGGCACAACTGGTCGCCGCCGGTCTTGATCCTGCACTACACGGCGCTCGGCCAGAATTGGCGCGAGGCGCCGCTGATCGCGCAGTCGGGAAAGGCGTAGCCGCATCGAGCTCTTCGCACAGGCGCTGGTCGCCGGGCTCGTCATAGGCGTCCTCTACGCGCTGATGGCGCTGGGGATCACGTTCATCTACTCGATCGTGCGGCTCATCAATTGGGCGATGGGCGCGTTCTACATGGTCGGCTCGTACTTGCAGTTCATCTTGGTGACGCAGGTTTTCGGCGTCGACCGCTGGTGGCTGGCGGTACCGTGCTCGGTCGCGCTCGTGTTCGTCCTGGGCGCGCTGCTCGAGCCGATTTTGATCCGTCCGATGTTCGCGGGGAACGTCGAGCGCAAAGACGAGTACGCGACGGTTGTCACGATCGCGCTCCTGCTCTTCATGACCGCGGTCGCTTCGGGGATCAGCGGTCCCTATCAGCGGACGCCGGGCTCGAATTTGGGGACGATCGTCCTCGGTCCACTCCCGGTTTCGGGCGCCCGTTTTGCCGCGCTCGTCGTCGCGCTCGTTGCGCTGGGGCTCTTCTATCTGTTCATCAAGCGGACATGGCTGGGGATGGCGTTGCGGGCCGCGGCCGACAGCCGGACCGGCGTGCAGATCGCCGGGGTCGATCTTGCGCGCATCGATCAGTTTGCATTCGGCGGCGGCGTGGCGCTGGCCGCGCTCGCCGGCGCGCTCCTCGCTCCGGTGTTCCTCGTCTTCCCGACGAACGGCGCGATGACCACGACGAAGGGGTTCGAGATCATCATCATCGGCGGTCTGGGCTCGATCCCCGGCGCGCTCGCCGGCGGGTTGTTACTCGGTGTCGTGGAGTCGCTCGGAACCGTGCTGATCGCGCCGCAGTATCAAAATGCGTACGGCTTCTTGTTGGTGCTGCTGATCTTGCTCGTCCGGCCGGTCGGACTCTTCGGGAAACGCCTGCGCGAGGTCTGAGATGCTGCTCGAGGTGCGCGGTGTCTCGAAACGCTTCGGCGGCTTGCAAGCGACGCGCGACGTCTCGCTCGCACTCAATGCCGGCGAGATTCGCGGACTGATCGGGCCTAACGGTGCGGGGAAAACGACGCTCGCGAATCTGATCACCGGAATCTACGCTCCGGATTCCGGCGAGATCCGGCTGCGTGAGCGGCGGATCGACGGCGCGCGGCCGAGCGCGATCGCGCATCGGGGCCTGCTCCGAACGTTTCAAAACACGCGCTTGTTCGGGAACCTTTCGGCGCGCGAGAACCTGCTGGTGACGATCTATGCATGGTGCGGTCTCGCCGCCGCCGCGCGAATGCGCGACGAAGCCGAACGGCGCGCCGCCCATCTCTTGCAGCTCACGCGTCTCGACGCCGTCGCCGAGCTCCCGGCGCGCGCCCTCTCCGGCGGGCAGCGGGCGCTCCTGCAGCTCGCGAGCGGATTCATGCATCCCGAGCTCGCGCTTTACGTTCTCGACGAGCCGTTCGCCGGGATCAACCCGGTTTTCGTCGAGACGATTCTCGAGCTGCTCGAGCACCATCGCAAGCACCGCGGCGTCGCGTATCTCGTCGTCAGCCACGAGATGGAGATCATGCGCCGGATCTGCGACCGCGTTGCGGTGATGATCGAGGGAGCGATCTTCCTCGAAGGCTCGCTCGAAGAGATCGTCGCCGACGAGGCAGTCATCGATGCCTATCTCGGCCGGATCTGAAGCGCTCCGCCTCGACGGCGTCGTCTCCGGTTACGAGCCGGGCGTCGACGTCGTGCGCGGCGCCTCGCTACGGGCGCTCGCCGGCGCGATCACGATCGTGATCGGCCCGAACGGCGCCGGAAAATCGACGCTGCTGCGGACGATCTTCGGCTTTCTGGCTCCGCGCGCCGGGACGATCACGAGCGGCGACTTCGAGCTCGGCGGTTTGCCTCCGCACCGGATCAAAGCGCTGGGGATCGGTTACATCCCGCAGCAGATCAACATCTTTCCCTCCTTGAGCGTGGAAGAGAATCTCAAGATGGGCGCCTGGACGCTCCGCGGCCGGCGCGCGACGATCGCCGAGCGTCTGGACGCCGTGTACGACATATTCCCCGCGCTCGCCGAAAAGCGTAACCACCGCTCATCGTCGCTCTCCGGGGGCCAGGCGCGGATGCTCTCGGTTGCGCGCGAGATGATGACGCAACCGCAGATCATTCTGGTCGACGAGCCGACTGCCGGCCTCGCGCCGTCCGTCGTCCCGCAGGTCTATGCGATCCTCACCCAAGCGCGGACGGCGACGAATGCCGCGATCCTGCTCGTCGACCAAAACGTCGAAGGCGCGCTCGAGATCGCGGACTACGTCTACGTCCTCGATCTCGGTCGCGTTCGCGCCGACGGTCCAATCGCCGAGTTCTCGCTCGAGCGGACGCGCGAGCTGATTCGGGCCTCGCTGCGCGGATGAAGACGGTAGCGCTCGGCGCGGCGGCGGTCTTGCTGCTCGCAACGCTCCCGGGCGTCGCGAATCCGTCGCTGCTGCACCTGCTGACGATCACGTTCTACTACGTCGTCCTGGCGACGAGCTGGAATCTGCTCGCCGGGATGACCGGGCAGTTTTCGCTGGCGACGCAGACCTTCGCCGCGATCGGCGCCTACACGACGGGGCTGACCGTCTACTACCTGCACGTTCCGATTTGGGCGGGGATCCTCGCGGCGGTCGCGGTCTCGCTCCTCTGCGGTTTCGTCCTCGGAGTCCTCGTCTTGCGAATGCGAACGATCTATCTCGCGATCGCGACCTGGGCGTTCGCCGAAACCGTGCACATCTCGCTCGGCGCCGCCTACAATCTCACGCGAGGAGAGCTCGGCCTTTCGGTCCCGCCGCTCTTCGGCTCGCTCGAGCCCGCGCCGTACTTCGAAGTCTTTCTGATCCTGGCCGCGCTCGCGACGCTCACCGCGTGGTCGATCGCGCGTTCGCCGCTCGGCTCGTTCATGCGCGCGATCAAAGACGACGAGCTTCGCGCCGAAAGCGTCGGAATCGATACCGTGCGGGTGAAGATCTTCGTCTTCACGCTCACGAGCGGGATGACGGGTCTGGCGGGGGCCTTTTACGCGCACTACGTCGCAATCCTCAGCCCGAACATCGCGGACTTCTCCGTCATCGGCACGATCATCACCATGGTGATCGTCGGCGGGATCGGAACGGTCGCGGCGCCGCTGATCGGTGCGCCGATCGTCGAGACGCTCGGCGCGCTCCTTTCCCGTTACGGCGAGTGGGATCTGGCGATCTTCGCAGCGATCGTGATCGTGTTGATGCGCACGTCGACCGGTGGAATCGTCGAGGCCGGACGGCGCCTTTTGTCACGTTTGCGTCAAGCCCAAACGACGTAACGCCGAATCGTTACAGTCGCTGTTCGTCCGCTCACAGCGAGCGTCGCGCCGGCGAGTAGGATTAGGGATGGGTCGAGAGCGGAGGGCCCACTACATGGTGAACCAGCGGTTCGGAATGCGAGTCTTCGAGCGAGTCGGAGAAGCGATCTTAGCGGGATATCAAGTCTACCATCAATCGCCGGACGGCGTCGTTCTGCGCAAGCGCACGCGTACCGGCGAGTGGCTGTTCGCGATCGTCAAGAAAATCGCGCTCAGCGATCTCGAGGAAGCGTGAACGGAAACCTTACAATCGCCGTTAGTCGGGTCACTGCGGCCGCGCGGCAGTTGATTAGAATGAAATCGTGAGGAGCGAAACGATGCGCGACGTCAACGATATCCAGGTCTTCAAGCGGCTCTCGGACGCGTTGCGAGCCGGGTTCCAGATTTACGACCGCGCCGAAGACGGGTACATGGTGCGCAAGCGCACGCCGCTGGGCTGGGGAATCGCGAAGGTTCAGCTCGAGGGCTGAGAACGAAGTCCATCCGGGATGTTAAGGCCGTCACACACGTGTGGCGGCCTTCGCTCGTTATAGAGAGCGATGAGACGAACGATTCGAGCCGCACTCTATGGAAAGCTGGCCGGCGCACTCGCCGGGAGTCGCCGCCGCATCCGGATCCCAGTCGACCGCCGCTGGTCGGTCCTCGTGATCCGGCTCTCACCGAGCTACTGGAAGGGATAAGGTACGCTAGACTAGCGGGATGAACCGCAGCGGCGCGCGCGTCGGGATCTTGATGCTCCAGACGCGATTTCCGCGCATCGTCGGCGATGTCGGAAACGCTGAAACCTGGCCGTTCCCGGTCGTCTACCGGATCGTTGAGGGGACGAGCGCTGAGGCGATCGTCCGCCGGCTGGATCCCAGCCGCTGGGAAGCCCCCTTCGTGCGGGCCGCGCGCGAACTGGAAGCGCTCGGCGTCGACTGCATCGCGACCGGCTGCGGCTTTCTGATCCTCCTCCAAGACCGGCTCCAAGCCGCGGTCCGCGTCCCCGTCCTCAGCTCGAGCCTGGTGCAAGCCGGCTGGCTTCTCGCGCTCCTCCCCTCGGACCGGAAGATCGGGGTCCTCACCTTCGAGGCAGCGTCCTTGACGACCGCGCACCTTGCGGCTGCCCGAATCGATCCAGCGCGCGTCGCGGTCCGCGGGCTCGAGGGGACCGCCTTCCACCGGACGATCCTGGAAGACCGGCTCGAGCTCGACGTAGATCGGGCCCGGCGGGATCACGTCCGGGTCGCGCGCGAGCTCGTCGCGGAGCATCCGGAGCTCGCGGCGCTCGTTCTCGAGTGCACGAATATGCCGCCCTACACGGCGGCGATCCGCGAGGCGACCGGTCTACCGGTCTTCGATCTGACGACGCTCCTGGGGTGGGCGGCGGGCGCCCTCGTTCAAGAGCACCAGCTCGCCGGCGGGTCGTTCCACTGATGCTCGGAATCAAGCCAGGTCTCGATCGTCGCCCAGGCGCCGCTCCCGCTCATCCACTGCTGGCATAGCCACTCCGGCGAGTCGACGCAACCGCCGCCGTCCTGGTGCTGCGTTGGGACGCAGACGTCGCTCTGGACGATCCGCATCGTCGCCCCGGGGCCCGTACCACCGGTCGGCGGCGTCGTCGTCACCGCGACCGTCGGGGCAGCCGGCGGGGGCGTCACCGCGGACGGTGGGCTCGGCGATGCCGTCGGGGCCGCTGGTCCAGGCGCGGCCGTTGAGGGCACCGAGCCCTGGGGGACCGGCGTCGATGCTGGGGGCGGTGTCGGCGGGGCAGCTGTAGGCGGCCCTAACGTCGGCCCGGGTGCGCCGCCGCTCGGCGCGGGACCCGGCGCGGGTGGCGGAGGCGTGAACGAACCGACGACGACCGAGAAGCCTGAGACCAGCGTCCCGGGTAGGAGCTCGAGCTCGAATCTCCCGCGGCGATTCGTCACGACGACGTCCGTCAACGCATTCCCGCCGTCGACGCCGGGGTAGCCGAAGTTGACGACGACGTCTTTGGGCGTGTAGCCGCCGAGAAAGGGTTGGTTCAGTCCGCTCGCGGCTTTGCGGGAGGCTCGGAGCGCGACGATCCCCGCGACCGGCGGGTCGGCGGCGGTCGCGGCTTCGCCAGGGACCGCGTAGGTGTAGCGTTGGATCGTTTGCGCGGCCGCATCGAAGCGGTACGCCCAGAAGTGTCCGTAATGCGCCGCGTCGCGGGTGTAGAAGTCGAACTCGTGTCCGTCGGCGTTTGCATTGCCGAGGACGTCGCGTGGCGGGACGAAGATCGCAAGCGCGGAGCTCGCTTCGGAATCCCATTGCTCGACCAGACGCTGCACGGCGCGGTAGTCGGCCCGCGCGCTCGCGATCTGCCGAGCACCGCCCAGCAGCGTCTGGGTCGCGTACAGAAGCGTGCCGGTCAGTCCGACCCAGATTGCTGTCGCGACGAGCAACTCGATCAGCGTGAAACCGCGCTCGCTACGCATTCAGCGTAGCAAGTGCCCCCGCGCGGCCCGTCTAGCTTACGGCCAGCTGTAGATCGCCTCGAATCCGAGCGAGGTGTTGTTCTTCGCCGCCGTTCCGATCGGACTCGTATACCGCGCGAACGTCGGCTGGTTCACCCAATCTTGGCGTAGCTCGCCGCGAACCTTCCAGTTCGCCACGCCGGGGACGTACTGCAGCGTCAACGTTCCCTCGCTCCAGGTTTGGGCGAACCCCGTTCGGTTTCCGTTGTTGTCGTTCAGATACTCGAGGCGCCCCGAAGCCGTGAAATGCGAGTTGACGTTCCAGTTCGCATAGCCTGCGAGCCCGTTCCACTTCACTGTTTGCAGCGTCGGGAACCCGGTCGAAGGGTTCACCAGCGTGTTGCCGAGGCTGTCGAACGCCTGCGAATTGTTTTGCTGCGCGGTATCGTAGTTGAGCGCGAAGTTCAGCGCGCTGCTCGGCGTCCATTTCGCGACGACGTCGACGAGCCCGCGCGTCCCATAGATCGTTCCGGTGATGCCGGCAGGCGGATAGGACGGATAGAACGCGGTGCTCCCCGGACGGGGCGCGATCGTCCCGCCGGTCGGATACGGCGTCAGCGGCGACGGCTCTTTTCCGTTATAGTAGTTGACGTTGAACGCCAAGTAGGAGCTCGGGTTGTACGCGACCGCGGCTTCGAGTGTTGAGAGGCCGTTCGTGCTGACGAGCTGATCCCAACCGTAATTCGCGCCGGCGGTCAGGCTGATCTTCCCCGAAGGCACCCATACAGCCCGCACGCCCGTGTGTGTGAACGGTACCGCGTAGCCGAACAAAATCGACCGCGAGATCTCCCAATCGCTCGGCGACTCAATCACCTCCGCGCCCGCGAGCGTCTCGAACTTTCCGACGTTGATCGTGAACTGCCCGGTCGCAAGGAAGATGTATGCTTGCGTGACGTCGGTGTACGTCCCGGCGGCTCCGCCGTACGAGGCGATCACGTTCGCGTCCGAGCCGATCGTCTCTTCGAGCTGTCCGCCGATCCCCTGGGGCGCGTTTTTCTTGATGTTGATGTTGAAGCTGTTCGGGACGAAGCGCGTGTACGTCGGAAGCTTCGTGTTGTTGCCTGTGATCGCATCGAAAACGCGGGTCGAGCCGCCGTTCGTGAACAAGAACGTTCCGTTGCTGACCAGCGAGGTCGTGTAGGTGACGTCTTGAAAACCGCTCACGCTCCAGGGTGGAACCGGCGTAGGCGTCGGCGACGGCGTCACGCTGGGAGCGGGCGACGCCGAGGTTGCCGGCGCGCCGGTGGTTTGTGCGAAAGACGGTGCACTGCCGAGGAACGCTGCCAGTACGATCGCTGCGATCAGAACTCCGCGCAAAGATATCTCCTTCAAAATGAAAGCCGCGCAGTCCCAAAAGGCTTGCGCGGCTCCTGGACGGCTTACGTGCCGAGAGGGGTTTCGGCTACCGCTGCGCCGCTAGGTCTTTGTCGCACAGCCGTTGCGTTTGCACAATCGTCCAAACGGATGATCCCAACGACTGTCCGATGAGAGCGTACTCCGTAGTAGTAAGCGGGACATTCGACGGACGGTAAACCGTACGCGGTTTCGTTTCGACAATCGGGGTGCGACAAAAAGCAACAGCCGCACGTGCGAACGCACGCGCGGCTGGCGGAAGAAAACGGAAAGAAAGTCTAGGCGGCCTGGGGCAGACGCTCCGGAGCAACCTTTGCTTTCGAAACGGACTTGCCGGGTTCCGGGACGGCGATCAAGATTGTCATGAGGGCGACGAAGGCGGCGAGCGACATCAAGCTTTCCACGAGAAACTGCAACTCCCTAAAGACGTAGCCGGCGCATCTCCCGGCGCTTACTCAAGAGAGTAGCTCGGAGCACCCCCGGGGCGCATTGGACAGACGTTGAGGCGGGAGGTGCCGTCGTTCGACAATCGGCGCCCTAGAGGCGATCGATCGAGAACTCCGGGCTCAGGATCATCCGAACGCGCTCGGCATCGGATTTGCGAACGCGCTCGACCTCGGCCAAGAGCTCTTCGAGGCCCAAGCCCTTCGGGATCGCTACCACGCCGTTGGTGTCGGCGTAGATCAGGTCTCCTTGACCGACCTGCATCCCGCTGATCGAGACCTCCTCGCCGATCGCCAAGGTCGTCCCGTTGCCCCGCGAGGTCACGGTCCCCCGTGCCCAGACCCCGAACCGCAGGGCCATGATCGCGGGAAAGTCGCGGACCGATCCGTCCGTCACCAAGCCGACCGCGCCGAGACGCTGCGCGATCGTAGCCACGACGTCGCCGAAAACCGAGGCTCGCTCGGGATGCGGCCCGGGATGCTGCAGGACGACGATCGCGGGTTTGGGGGCTTTCTCGAGCAGCCGCCAGAGGTCGCTCTGCTTCCCGCGGCCCTTCCACGTGCCGGGCGTCGT
>JAFAMS010000151.1 GCA_019233165.1 Vulcanimicrobiota bacterium
ATGCTCTACGTCATGCTGACCGCGAATCTGACCGGCTTGAATTATGCGATCGGACACGCCGAGGCCGAACGCGGCTCGCTACAGGAAGAGATGCAGCGGCTCGACGATCAGATCGCACACCTCGAGTCGCGCGAACGTCTCGCCACGATCGCGGCGAAGCTTGGGATGCGCGAGCCGCAGCGCTACGAAGTCGTCACAATCCCGGAGCCGGCCGCCGAGGCACCCAAGCCCGGCGGGATCGCGCTCCTCGGCTGGTTCCCGAGGCCCTGATGCGGGCACGAGCCGCGCTCGTGCGCACCGCACCGCGTCGCGCCAAGCTGGCGTTCTGGCTCTTCGTCTTCGTCGCTGCGTTCTTGACGTGGCGGCTGATCCAGATTCAGATCGTGCAGGGCCGCGTGCTCGCGAAAGAAGCGCTCGATCAGCGCGCGCAGACGATCGAAGTCTTCGCGCGCCGCGGGACGATTTACGACCGTTCGCGCACCCCGCTCGTCCGCTCGCTGGAGACGCAAAGCGTCTACGCCGATCCGACCGAGCTCACGGACAAGAAAGCCGACGCCGCGAAGCTCGCAGTCGTCCTAGGACGCAAACAGGAAACGCTCGTCGCGTCGTTCGACGAGCCGACGCGGTTCGTGTGGGTGGCGAGAAAGGTCCCGCACTTCGTCGCCGACCGCGTTCGCGCGCTCGATCTTCAAGGGGTAAACCTCGTCGAAGAGCAGACGGGGATTCGTTTTTGGACGGGCGGGCGGCTCGCTTCCACGGCGCTGGGCTTCGTCGGACTCGACGAAAACGGTCTTTCGGGCGTCGAGTATTTCTACGACCGGCTCTTGCGCGGGACGACCGGCCGCAAGATGGTCGAAACCGATCCGTTCCAGCGCGCGATCCCCTTCGGCCAGCAGCGCGTCATCGAGGCGGCACGTCCCGGTGACAGCCTCGTCCTCACGCTCGATGCGTATCTGCAATACGAAACCGAGCGGTATCTGCGCGCGCAGGTGAAGACCTATCACGCGCGGAGCGGGACGGCGCTCGTCCTCGACCCACACACCGGCGAGATCCTCGCCGTCGCGAACGTCCCCGATTTCGATCCGGCGCACTACGGCCTATCGAAACCCGATGCGTGGCGCGACCGCGCCGTCACCGACGCGTACGAGCCCGGTTCGACGTTCAAGTTGATCACCGCCGCGGCCGCGCTCGAGAGCGGGAAGGTGACCGTGAAGTCCCGCTTCCCCGCGCGCGACCGCTTGGAAGTCAACGGCAGCACGATCCACAACGCCGAGGACGGCTTCATGGCGGGGACCGGTGGGATCGAGTCGCTCGAAGACATCATCGCCTACTCGCACAACGTCGGCGCCGCCGAAGTCGGGATGGCGATCGGGAGGGACGCCGAGTATCGCACGATCCGCAAGTTCGGCTTCGGCGATCCGACGCGCGTCGATCTCCCCGGCGAGAACCCCGGGATCGTCCCGGCGCCCGCCGATTGGAGCGGGACCTCGCTGCCGACGATCTCCTTCGGACACGGCGTCTCGGTCACGCCGCTCGCGCTGGCGCGCGCGTACTGCGCGATCGCGAACGGCGGGATCCTCATCCGGCCGCGGATCGTCTCGGCGATCCTCGACCCACAGGGCCGCACGGTCTATCATTATTCTCCCGAGATCGAGGGGCGCGCCATCTCGGCGAAGACGGCCGCGATCTTGCAGCGATATCTGCGTCAGGTGGTCTTGCGCGGAACCGGGAATCCGACGGCGCGGGTCCCCGGCTATACGACGGCCGGGAAAACCGGGACGGCGCAAGTCGTCGAGAACGGCCATTACGCGCCGGGCGAATACATCGCGTCGTTCGTCGGCTACATTCCGGCCGAGGCGCCGCGGTACGTCATCCTCGTGAAAGTCGAGCGTCCGCAGGGCGCGATCTACGGGAGCGTCGTCGCGGCACCGGTCTTCGCGCAAATCGCGCGCGCCGCGATGCTGCATGCCGGGATTCTTCCGCCGCCGCAGGCCCGCTTGGTTCGGCCCAAGCCGAACGCGAAGGCGCACGCCTGATGCTCCTGAGTCGCTTGCTCGATGCGCTCGACGGCGCTTCGCTCGAAGGCGGGGTCGATCGAGAACGCGAGGTTACCGCGCTCAGCGTCGATTCGCGCAGCGTCGCGCCGGGTGCGCTGTTCGTCGCACTGCGCGGCGAGCACGCCGACGGACACGCGTTCGTGGAGCGCGCGTTCGCGGCGGGTGCGGTTGCGGCGGTCGTCGCGCGCGATGCGAAGCTGAACGGCCGTTTGATCCGCGTCGACGACACATACGTTGCGCTCTCGAAGCTGGCGGCGCGTTTCTTCGGCGAGCCTTCTCAGGCACTGCGCGTCGTGGGGATCACGGGGACGAACGGGAAGACGACGACCTCGTATCTCGTCCGCGCCGTTCTCGATGCGTCGGGGATTCCGTGCGGACACATCGGGACGCTCGGCGCCTCGTATCGCGAGTGGACGCGTGAGCTGGCGAACACGACGCCGCTTCCGATCGAGCTGCACGAAACGCTCGCCGCGATGCGCGATCTCGGCGCGCAAGCGGTCGCGATGGAAGTCTCCTCGCACGCGCTCGCGCTGCACCGCGTCGACGACATCCGCTTCTCCGTCGGCGCCTTCACGAACCTGACGCGCGATCATCTCGACTTTCACCGCACGTTCGACGCCTACGCGGCGGCGAAGCGCCGGCTCTTCGAGCTCGCCGCCACCGCCGTCATCGGCGTCGACGATCCGGCCGGCGCGCGCTGGGCTGCCGAGCTGCGCGCGGCGCACGTCCCGGTGATCGACTATGCACTCGACGCGCCGGCCGAGCTGCGCGCGCGCGAGATCGCGGCGACGGATTCGGGGACGACGTTCGCGCTCGAAGGGACCGATCTCCGCGTCGAGCTCCCTCTGACCGGGCGCTTCAACGTCGCCAACGCATTGTGCGCGCTCGGGATCGCGCGAGCGCTCAAGTGCGATCTTCGCGTCGCCGCGAACGCGCTGCACACGGTCGCGCCGGTCCCCGGCCGGATGGAGCGCTACGTCCGCGACGGCGTCGTCGCGATCGTCGACTACGCCCACACGCCGGACGCGCTCGCGAACGTGTTGCAGGCGGCGCGTGAAGCCTGTCGCGGAAAGCTGTTCGTCGTCTTCGGCTGCGGTGGCGACCGCGATGCAGGGAAGCGCCCCGAGATGGGAGCCGTCGCGGATCGGCTCGCCGACGTCGTCTTCGTCACGAACGACAATCCGCGCAGCGAAGACCCGGCGGCGATCGCGCGCGCGATCGTAACGGCGGTTCCTCGCGCCGAAGTCGAGCTCGATCGCCGCGTGGCGATCCGCCGCGCGATTGGGGACGCGCGGGCCGGCGACGTCGTAGTCGTTGCGGGGAAAGGTCACGAAGCCTACCAGACGATCGGCGAAGTGCGCGCGCATTTCGATGATCGCGATGAAGTCCGTGCGGCGCTGGCGGCCCGTCCCGAGGAGCTCAAAGCGAAAGCATGACGTTCACCTACGAGGCGATCCTCCAAGCGACCGGCGGAACGCCGCTCGCACCTCCCGCACACCCGTTCGCGCAAGCGCGGATCGTGACCGACACGCGCGCGCTCGAACCGGGCGACGTCTTTCTCGGCCTGCGCGGCGAGCGGTTCGACGGCGCCGAGTTCGCCGGCGACGCGCTCGCGCGCGGCGCCGTGTTGGCGATCGTCGACCGCGCCGACGCCGTCGCCGCAGGCCGGCCGGCGATCCTGGTCGACGACGCCCGGCGCGCGTACATGGCGCTCGGCAAGGCGGCGCGGCTGCGCAGCAACGCGCGGTTCGTCGCGATCACCGGAAGCACCGGGAAGACGACGACGAAAACGCTGCTCGTCCAACTCCTCGCGCAGCTCGGTCGCAAGGTCGTCGCGACGCCGCAGAACGAGAACAACGAGATCGGCGTCACCAAACTGTTGCTCGCACTCGAAGGCGACGAGGAGATCGTCGTCGTCGAAATGGGATGCCGGCACTACGGCGAGATCGCCGAGCTCGCGGACGTCGCGCTCCCCGAGATCGGCATTCTCACGAACATCGGCGAAGCGCACCTGGAGATCATGGGGACGCGCGAGCGGATCGCCGAGACGAAGTGGGGTCTGTTCAGCACCGGCGCGTCCGCGATCCTGAACCTTTCCGACGAAGAGTCGCTGCGCCGCGTCGAATCGCTGGGGGACCGCGAGGTCGCGTGGTTTGGAGCCGGGACGCGGCTGGAAGTCCGTCTTCCCGCGACGATCGTCTCCTCGAACACGCTCACGTTCGTCGCGGAGCGGCGGCGCGAGGAACATCGCATCGTCATCGCGCTCCCGGGGGAGCACAACCTCGCGAATCTCGCCGCGGCCGCGGCGGCGGCTCACGCGCTCGGGGAGACGCCCGAACGGATCGCCGGCGCGATCTCGTCGACGCTCGTCCTTCCGCCCGGGCGCTACGAGCAAATCGCGCTGCCCGGCGATATCAAAGCCGTCTACGACGCCTACAACGCATCGCTCACCGGAACGCTCGCGACGCTGCGCGCCTTCGGGTGCGAGCCGGCGGCGCGGCGAATCGCGGTCCTCGGCGGGATGGCGGAGCTCGGCGCCGAGTCGCCGCAGATGCACGCACAGGCCGGCGCCGCCGCGCGCGAGCACGGCGTCGATCTCCTTCTTGCCGGCGGCGCGTACGCCGATTCCACGGCGCGCGGTGCGCGTGAGGCGGGGATGCCTTCCGAGAACGTCGTCGTCTACCACGACAACGCCGAAGCGATCGAAGCGCTCCGCGCGCGGCTGCGCAAGGGCGACGTAGTCCTTCTCAAGGGCTCCCGGGCGTACAAGATGGAGCAGATCTTGGCGGCGCTGCGCGGCGAAAACGCCGTCGCCGTCACGAGACATTGATGTCGTCGCTCGCGATCTTGGAGGCGGGCCTCCCGCCGGGGCTCGTCGCGCTCCCAATTCGAACGCGGCTCGTCGTGCGCGGCGACGACCTGGCGCGGCTCGTCGCCGAAGCGACCGCCGGGATCGCCGCGAACGGCGACGTCGTTGCGATCTCCGAGACGGCGGTCGCGATCGCGCAAGGCCGTTACATCGGCGCCGAGTACATTCGGCCGTCGCGGCTCGCGTACGCACTGGCGCGCCGGGCCGGTGCGATGGCGACCGTCAGTCAGCCCGAATCGATGCAGCTCGTGATCGACCAAGTCGGGACGGCGCGCGTCCTCGGCGCGGTCGCGGCGCACGTCGTCGGACGTCTGCGCGGGCGCCGCGGCGTCTTTTACGAGCGGCTCGGCGAGGCGATCGCGACGATCGACGGTTACACCGGGACGCTCCCGCCGTACGAACAGGCGATCGTCTTCGGCCCCGACGATCCGGACGCGTTCGCCACGGCGTGCGCGGAGAAGCTGGGATGCGGCTGCGCGATCGTCGACGTGAACGATCTGCGCAAAGCGACGGTTCTCGGCGCGTCGCCGAACGTTGCGCGCGAGCGTCTGACTACCGCGCTGCTCGACAATCCGCACGGAAATTCCGACCAGCAAACGCCGATCGTCGTCTTCAAGTGGCGGGGCGAAGGAGCGAATCCGTTGTGGGGATAGCTCCGGTCGTCGCCTTCTTCGTCACGCTGGTCGGCTGCCTCGTCCTCGGTCGCCCGCTGCTGCGGCTGCTGCGCACGGCCTCGGCGAAGCAAACCGCGTACGAGGACGCGCCGCAGTCGCATCGGTCGAAGACGGGGACGCCGACGATGGGCGGGCTGCTCTTCCTCGTCGCGCCGATCGTCGCGCTGAGCTTTGCGCCGACGCGAACGAATTTGGCGCTCGCCTTCTTGGTGGGCGCGTGCGCGCTGATCGGCGCGGTCGACGACACGCTCGGGATCCGCTCGGGAAAAAATCGCGGGTTGCGCGCGCGGACGAAGTTCTTGCTGACCGCGGTCGCCGGGGGGCTCTTCATTTGGATGCTCCTCGACGAGCCGGCGTTCGCATCGCCGGCGATTCTGGGACTCGGACAACCGGGGACGCTGGTCTTCGCGCTGCTCAGCCTCGCCGCGATCGTCGCGACGACCCACGCCGTCAACCTCACCGATGGCCTCGACGGGCTCGCGAGCGGCGCCGTCGTCCCGCCGCTCGCGGTCGTCGCGTACGTTGCCTTCGCGCAGGACAAACCCGACGTCGGAACGTTCGAGCTGACGTTCTGTGGCGCGGCGCTCGCGTTCCTCACGTACAACGTCCATCCGGCAAAGATGTTCATGGGCGACACCGGCTCGCTCGCACTCGGCGCGGCGCTCGCCGGCGGCGCGGTCGTAACCGGGACGCAACTTCTCTTGCTTGTGATCGGCGGCGTCTTCGCAGCCGAAACCCTTTCGGTGATCGTTCAGGTAGCTTCGTATAAGATGACGAAAC
>JAFAMS010000174.1 GCA_019233165.1 Vulcanimicrobiota bacterium
CCGTAGTCGGCTGCGAGCGGAACGCCGCCCTGGCCGGAGCCCACGACGATCAGATCGACGTCTTCAACCGCCACCCTAGCCTCCCTGAACGACGAGTCTCCGCTGTGCGGCGCGCCAGATGACGGTCCCTGCGGCGGCGAAGACGAGGAGCCAGCCTACCTGCACGAGGAGCGCTTCCACGTACCCGCCGGGCGGTATCTTCCCGATGTAGATCAGCAGCGGCGTCGAGTAGATCGCGGCGAACGGCAGCGCCAGGACGATCTGCTGCAAGATCCCGGGAAAGAACAGCAGCGGGATGATCTGGCCGCTGAGCAGATCGCTGCACCACCGCACGATCAACTGCACGGCGAACGACTCGAGCGTCCAGAACGCGACGCAGTTCATGCAGAAGTTCAGCATGAAATTCACGAGGTAGCCGAGCACGAAGCTCACCGCGAACGCGGCGAGGGCGGCCGGCGGCGGAACGTCGATGTGGACCATCAGCAGCGCGACCAGCAGCGACGGCACGATCAGGATCCCGTGCAGCAGCGTCTGCCCGAGACCGTCGCTGAAGAAGTAGAGCGCCGGGCTGATCGGTTTCATGAAGTCGGTCGCGATCGTTCCCTCGCGCAGCTTCTCGCGGATCATCCGCGTCCCGTCGACTTCCAAGATCAGCGACATCAAGAGCGCGATCACGGTGTAGGTGAGGATCTGGTGCAGCGCGATCCCCTGCGGCGCGGCGTTCTGGGCGTAGAGCGCGAGCCACACCATGCGCATCAAGTAGATCCGCAAGATCAGCGAGCCGACGTTGGTGAAGACTTCGAACCGGTAGGTCGCTTCGCGCGCAAACGCTTTCTTCGCGAATTCGAGGTAGGGCTCGAGCCGGAACCGATAGACCGGCAGCGCCAAGCTCAATGGCCGACGCCTTGGTACTTGTTGAGCCCGATGATCCAGAACCAGTAGGCGAGCACGAAGCAGACGAGCCCGACCAACGGCGTCGCGAGGCCGACGAACGGCGAAAGGTGCAGCGCATCCTCGGCTTTGTCGAGGAAGAAGGTCGCCGGAAAATAGTTCATAAACGCGAACGGGAGCAAGAACGTGAGCACCAAACGGACGCCCTTGGTGTAGATCGAGATCGGGTAGCGCGTGAACTCCTGCTCGAGCTGGAATGCGATCCAGCGCAGCGCGTCGACGCGGACGAACCAGAACGAGCAGGTCGCGATCACGAGATTGATCGCGAAGTCGATCAGCGCCCCGCCCATCACGATCAGCGGGATGAAGACGACGAACCACCAGTCGACCGTCACCCCGCTCCAGATCGTCGCCAAGACGAAGAGTGAGAGCGCGAGGATCAGCTCGTCGGGGAAGATCTGCTGCGGCGTCGTGATGATCTGAAAGAGCGCGTTCAGGGGCCGCACGAACACTCGATCGAACTCACCCTCGCGGACGTGCTCGGGGACGTCGCCGACCGTCAAGAACAGCGTGTTGTTGATCGAGTGTGCGAGCATCCAGAGCGAATACAGGAACGCCATCTGCGGAAAATTCCAGCCGTTCATCGATGGGAATTCCTGCAGGATGATCCAGAGCGCGATCAGCGCCGTCGCGTGATAGATGAACGTGAACCCGAACCAGACCAGGAAGTTGGCGCGATATTCGAGCGCCGTGAGGACGTTGATCCGCCAGTACTGGCGGTAAACGTCGCCCCAAATCGCGAGCCGCTCCGCCATCAGCCGCCCTGGACGACGACGCGGCGCGCGCCGGCGCGCCAGATGAAGACCGAGATCACCGCGAAGATCGCGATCCACATGACTTGCAGGCCGAGGACTTCGGGATACCGTTCCGGCGTCACCGAACCGACGTAGATCAAGAGCGGCGTCGAGTAGATCGCCGCGAACGGCAGCGCGAAGATGAACCCCTGAAACGCGAGCGGGAAGAAGATCAGCGGGATGATTTGCCCGCCGAGCAGGTCGGTGATCCAGGTGACGATCAGCTGGACCGCGTGGATCTCGAGCGTCCAGAACGCGATGCAGTTCAGGATGAAGTTCATCAACAGGCCGACTAAATAACCGAACAGGAAGCTCAGGAAGAACGCGCCGAGGACGTCCGGCGGCGGGATATCGATGTGGACGATCAGCGCTGCGAGCGCGAGCGACGGCAAGATCAACACGGAATGGAACAGCACTTCGCCGGTCCCGTCGCTAAAGAAGTAGAGCGGAACGTTGATCGGCTTCATGAAGTCGGTCGCGATGCTTCCGTCGTGGAGCTTGTCGTGGATCAGCCGCGTCTGGTCGATGTCGAGGACGAGCGACATCAAGAGTGCGACCGTCGAGTACGTGATCGCGTCCTGCAGCGAGAGATCTTTCGGCGCGACGTTCTGCGCGTAGAGCGCCGTCCACACCATCCGGAAGAGATAGACGCGAACGAGGAGCGAGCCGATCGAGGTGAACACCTCGAACCGGTACGTCGCCTCGCGCTCGAACGCGACGCGCGCGAACTCGAGATAAGGCTTGAGAGAAAAGCGCTGAGGCGGCGCCGAGATCGAGGTCACGAGGAAGGTGCCGGAGCTTGCGCCTGGTGCTGATAGCCTTCCAGGTAGATCCGGCGGATGATGTCCTCGAGCTCGGGCTCGACGATCGAAACGTCGCTGATGGTGCAGCGCTCGGTGACGGCGCGAATCAGCTGTTCGGCGGTGATCCGCCGCCGGTCGAACTTCAGGTGGACGAGGTTCCCCTCGCGTTCGACGAGCTCGGTGTGCGGAAAGTCGAAGCTCTCGCAGTTCTCGGCGAGCGTCACGACGAGCGTTCGATGCGTTCCGTACTCGTTGCGCAGCCGTTCGATCCCGCCGTCGAAGACGACGCGGCCGTCGTCGATCAGGATGATCCGGTTGCACAGCCGTTCGACGTCGGCGAGGTCGTGGGTCGTAAGGATCACGGTCGTCCCGCGTTCCTCGTTGATCTGCGCGATGAATTCGCGGATCGCTTCCTTCGCGACGACGTCCAGGCCGATCGTAGGCTCGTCGAGATAGACGATCTGCGGATCGTGCAGCATCGCCGCCGCGAAGTCGCCGCGCATTCGCTGGCCGAGCGAGAGCTGGCGGACCGGCGTCTCCATGAACTCATCGAGCGCGAGGATCTCGGAGAAGCGCGCCAGGTTCGCGCGATAACGGTCGCGCGGAACCGCGTAGATCGCGCGCAGCAGCTCGAACGATTCCTGCAGCGGCAAATCCCAATACAACTGGCTGCGTTGACCGAAGACGACGCCGATGTTGCGCGCGTTCTCTTTGCGCTTCTCGTGCGGAACGAGCCCCGCGACGTGGATCTCGCCCGACGTGGGGACGAGGATCCCGGTGAGCATCTTGATCGTCGTCGATTTGCCGGCGCCGTTGGGACCGATGTAGCCGACGAGCTCGCCCGGCTCCATCGCGAGCGTCACGTCTTCGACGGCGGCCTTGTCCACGTACTCGCGGGTGAAGAGGGAGCGGACCGCGCCCCCGAGCCCGGGGTAGCGCTTGACTGAACGGAAGACCTTACGCAGGTTGCGCGTCTCGATGATCGGCACGGAAGAACCCCTTCCACAAAGGGGGAAAAGAGCCCCCGTGATCGTCACCATCTCGCGCGAGTACGGCGCCGCTGCGATCGACGTCGCGCATCGCGTCGGCGAGCTGCTCGGCTATCGCGTCGCCGGCGAAGATTTTCCGAGCGTCGCGGCGCTGCGCTTGGGGATGACGAGCGACGACGTCGTCGCCGTCGAACATCGGGCGCCCTCGCTCGCCGAGCGGATCTTGCACAATCTCGGAACCGCGCTCCCGGAGTCGCATTCGACGCTCGCCCCGCAAAGCTTCGACGACGAGGTGCGTAAGGAGATCGAGGCCGCGGTGTGCGAGGCCGCGGAGCAGCCGGACGTCGTCATCATCGGCGGGATGGCGAACGCGATCTTACGCGGCCGTCCGAACGTGCTAAGCGTCTTTCTTCATGCACCGCTCGCGTTCCGCATCGAACGGATAAAAGCATCGCACAACTTCACCGACGCCGAAGCGCGCAAAGAGGTCGCGCGCGTCGACGCTGCGCGAAAACGGTGGGCGAAGCTCAACTACGACGTCGAGTGGGGATTCGCCGGTCCGTACGATCTCACGCTCGACGTCTCGCGCTTCGGGATCGAGGGCACGGCGCGGATCATCGCCGACGCGGCATCGCGATGCTCGTAAGGGAGCGCGGCGAGGAGCGAATCCCGGAGCGCCGCGCGCGGCTGTGGAGCGCGTTCGCGTACCGGGATTTCCGGCTGCTCTGGACGGGGCTGTTCGTCTCGAACATCGGCTTTTGGATGCAGTTCACGTCGCTGACGTATCTCGTCGGGGTGATTCTGGCGCACAACGCCGCGCAGAGCGCCCTGAGCCTCGGGATCCTCGGCGCCGTTCGTTCGATTCCGGTCCTGCTGCTCTCGCCGATCAGCGGCTTCGTCGCCGACCATTTTCCGCGGCGGCGCACGCTCCTCATCACGAACTCGATGCAGACGCTGCTCGCCCTCGCGCTCGCATTCGTCTCCGAGCTGCACGGGAGCTGGATCCTCCTCGCCGTCTATCTGATCGCGGCCGCTCAGGCGGCGACGCAATGCTTCGACGCGCCGGCGCGGCAGAGCTGGGTCCCGCTCCTCGTCCCGCGCCATCTGATCTCGAACGCGATCGGCCTCAACTCGATCGCCTTCAACGGACCGCTGATGGTCGGTCCGGCGGTCGCGGGTCTGCTGATCGGGACCGTCGGGCTTTCGGTCGCGTTCTTCGTCAACGCGGCCTCGCAGCTCGCGGTCGTCGCCGCGCTGATCCTCATGAAGCCGGCTCCGGCGTCGAGCACCTCGCGCGAGCCCGTGGTGCATCAGATCGTCGCCGGTGCGCGCTTCATCGGCGCGCACGCCGTCCTCAAGTGGGTCTTTCTCTTGCTGCTCGTGACGTCGTTGACGGTCCGGCCGTTCACGTCGCTCCTGGCCGCGTTTGCGGCGCACATTCTCCTCGTCGGCGCGCAAGCATACGGCTGGCTCTTGGCGGCGGGTGGGATCGGGACGGTGACCGGCGCGATCATCACCGCGGTCAATCAATCCGAGCGGCGCGGACGCCTCTGGTTCGCCGCGAGCGTCGTCTCGGCGCTCGGTCTCATCGGGCTAGGATTCACCCACAGTTTCGGGATCGCGATGTTCTTGCAGGCGATGCTCGGCCTGGGGACGATGACGTTCGTGAGCTCGTCGAACGTTTTGGTGCAGACGCTCTCTCCCGACGAGATGCGCGGGCGCTCGATGTCGGTCTACACGATGATTCTGCTCGGCCTCGTCCCGGCTGGGACGCTCCTCATGGGCTCGCTAGGTTCCGTGCTCGGTCTCCCGGAGGCGTTTGCCCTCGGTGGAACGTTCGCGTTTCTCGTCGGCGCGTGGGTGTGGTTCGCGCACCCCGCGCTCCGCGGCGCCTAACGGAGATCGCGGAACGAGACGATCCCGTATTTCGCCAGAATCGGGCGTCGCGTTTCGATGAACGCGAGAAAGCGCGAGAGCGCGAGGTTTGGTGGACCGTTCGTGACGACGTAACCGACTGCATAGAAGGGATACGCGCTGTGTCCGAGCGGGCCGGCCGGCGCGAAGCCGTCGACCGTCGCAATCGGAAGATTCGCTTGGTGCGCGGCGGCGTACGTCGTGAAGCCGACGCCGCCGGGCGTCGCGCGGATCGCGTCGGTCACCTCAGCCGAGCCGACCATCACCTCGCCGCTTCGTGGAAGGATCCCGAAGACGTTCTGGAACGCCGCGCTCATCGCGCTTTGCGCCGGCCGGGTGAAGACGCGGACCGGAAGGTCGGCACCGCCGAGCTCCTTCCACGACTTGTAGCCGCCGTTGAAGACTCCGGCCGCCTGCGCGCGCGTCAAATTCGCGACGCCGGCCTGCGGGCTGATCGCAATCGCGAGCGGGATCGCAAAGATCTGCTGTGAGACGAGCGGCGAACCCGGCGCCGGCGGGCTGTCGACGAACGCGACCGTGGCCGCACCCGACTGCACCGCGTCCGACGCCGCGA
>JAFAMS010000201.1 GCA_019233165.1 Vulcanimicrobiota bacterium
GTGGCGGCCGATTCGAGCGCTTCGTTGGTGATCTCGACGCGATGGTGGAGCGCGTAGCGCCCGCGCAGTCCCCGCAAGATTGCGATCGTTTGCGCGACCGTCGGCTCCTCGACCGCAACCGGCTGAAACCGGCGCTCGAGCGCGGGATCGCTCTCGACGTGCTTGCGATACTCGCCGAACGTCGTCGCGCCGATGCATTGCAGCTCTCCGCGCGCGAGCTCGGGCTTGATCATCGAGGAAAGATCGAGCGAGCCTTCGGCGGCGCCGGCACCGACGAGCGTATGCAGCTCGTCGATGAACAAGATGACGTCGCGCGATGCGCGCTTCACCTCATCGAGGATGCGCTTGACGCGTCCCTCGAACTCCCCGCGGTACTTGGTCCCCGCGACGAGCGGGCCGAGCGAGAGCGCGAGAACGCGCTTCTCGCGCAGCGCCGCGGGGACGCTTCCCGCGGCGATCCGTTGCGCCAACCCTTCGACGACTGCGGTCTTGCCGACGCCCGGCTCACCGATCAAAACCGGATTGTTCTTGCTGCGGCGCGCCAAAATCGAAACGACCCGCTCGATCTCTTCGTCCCGGCCGATGACGGGGTCGAGCTTGCCGGCACGCGCTTCGGCGGTGAGGTCGCGCGAATACGTGCCGAGCGTCGGCGTTCCCCCGCGCCAGCGCCGCGCCCAATCGAGCGCAGGGTTGGGCGTCTCGCCTTGTGAGGGGTTGTCTTGCGAACGAGCGTACCGTTCGAACGCCAGCGCAAGTCCGCCGAGGAGCGCCGCAGCGGATGCGGCGCCGAGGAGCGGGCCGAGGCCGCTCATTCGCCGCTTGCGCGCGCACTGCGGGCAAAGGTCCGCTTCGATCCAGCGTCCGCCTCGCAGCGAATAGTCGCGGACCGAGGCGGGCCGTTCCCGGCACGTCTCACAGAGCGCGGTCGTCATGCCTGGGTTTACCCCGTGGGGCGTGCGGCGGTTTCGTCAGCGCTGCAGTTCGTAGACGATCGTCACGTTCGCCGAGACGTCGATGTCGCTCGGCTGAATCTCCGTAGGCGGACTCGGCGCCGGCATCGACGCGGCCATCACGCGTCCCATTACCTGCAAGGGTCGAGGGCCGGGACCCCCACCCGCATTGATCGCGCGAATCCCGCCGAGCTTCAGGTTGGCGGCAGCGGCGATCGCGGCTGCCTGCGACGCCGCATCGCGGACCGCGGCGGCGAGCGCCTCGTTGTAGACGGCGTGCCGGTCGCGGAAGCCGTAACTCACGCCGCTCACCTCGCCGACGCCCGCGGCGACTGCCGCGTCGATCGCACGTCCGACGGCGCTCAGATCGTTGAGCGAAACGTCGAGCGAGCGCGTGACGATGTAGCCGGTGCGCGGCGGTTTGTATCCCGAATTGTCGGTCGGCTTCGGAACGAAACTCACGTTGTAGCTGCGCGTGTGGATCGCGGACTCCGCGATGCCGAGCGACGAGAGACGCGCGCGCAGGGCGTTGTACGCGGTGTTGTTTTGGGACGTTGCGGTTGCGGCCGCATCGTTGTTCGTAACGATCTGCAATCCAACCGTCGCCTGATCGGGCGCGCGGGAGACCGTTCCTTGGCCGGTGACCGTCAAGACGGGGTTTGCGGAACCGGGACGCGCTCCCGGTTCGGTTTGGGCCGCCGCGGCGAGCGGAAGGAACCCGACCGCAAAGGCGAGCGCCGAGAATACGTATCTCTTCATGACCCTCGAACGTAGTTTAGGCAGGAAGGGTGCCGGGGATAGTTCCAGCGGAGGGAAGAGAGTCCATGAGCATCCTTGCCTGGTTGGTGGTGGGAATTATCGCAGGTTTCCTTGCTAAGTACGCCGTCCCCGGTGAGGGACCGGGCGGCATACTCGGCGACTTGATCGTCGGGATCATCGGCGCGTTGATCGGAGGCTTCATCTTCAACGCGTTCGGCAGCCCCGGCGCGAATGGGATCAACATTTACAGTATCTTGGTGGCATTCATCGGAGCGGTCGTTCTGCTCTTCATCTTGCGTGCGTTCACCGGTCGCCGCGTAGCGTAAGCGCCCGGTCGAGCGACGAACGTCGGAGGCGTCCCCCGGTCGTGGGGGGCGCCTTCTTTGTGTGAGAGGAGCACCGAAAACCGGGGACCAAGGAGAGGGGTCGATGGCGTACATCATTACCGAGCCGTGCATCGGCACGAAAGACAAGTCGTGCGTCGACGTGTGCCCCGTCGACTGCATTCACGGTGACGACGAGGATACGATGCTGTTCATCGATCCGGAGGTTTGCATCGACTGCGGCGCTTGCGTCTCGGCGTGCCCCGTCGAGGCGATCTTCGCCGACGCGGACGTGCCGGACAAATGGAAGAACTACGTCGAAATCAACGCCGCCTGGTATAAGGAGCGCGCCGGGAAGTAGCCCGGCGGCGGGATGACCGCCCGAGTCGACGCCCGGGAAATGATCGACGGCCCGGTCGACTCTCTCGCAGAGCTCGAGGGGAATCTGCGCGACATCGCGCGGGCGAACCGCTTGTTCGGCGGGATCGGCCCCGTCGCGCGCGAGCTCGCTCGCCTGGCGCCCGAGAGTATTCTGGACGTCGGCTGCGGTTTGGCGGACGTCCCGCGTGCGCTCGCGCGCCGAATTGGCGGAGTGCGGATCGTATGCCTCGACAGCAGCGAGCAAATCCTCGAACTGGCGCGACGGCATTCTCGCGGCTCTTCCGCGCTCGAGTTCGTTCGGGGCGAAGCGACGGAACTGCCCTTCGAGGACGAAGCGTTCGACGTCGTGACGTGCTCGTTGACGCTCCACCACCTCGCGCCGCCCGCCGCACGCGCGCTCCTTGCGGAGATGCGGCGCGTCGCCAAACGCTTACCGGTCGTTTGCGACTTGCGCCGCTCGCGCACCGCATACGCGGCGACGTGGCTCTACACGCGCCTCTTCACGCGCAACCGCTTGACGCGTCACGACGGCCCGCTCTCGGTCCTGCGCGCATACACGCCGGGCGAGGCCTTGCGGCTCGCGCGCGAAGCGGGGTGGCGCGCGCCGCACGTGCGCAGCGAGCCGTGGTTTAGGATGACGCTCACCGATGGCTGACGTCCTCGTCGTCGGCGCCGGCCCAGCCGGAGCGGCGACCGCACTTCGACTCGCACGCGCCGGTCTCGACGTAACGATCCTCGAGCGCTCTCGCTTCCCGCGGCGCAAAGTCTGCGGCGAATACCTGAGCGCCGGCGCCGTCGCCGCGCTCGACGAGCTCGAACTCGGCGAGGCCGTGCGCGCCGTCGCGGCGCCGCTGCAGGGCGTGCGGCTCGTCGTTCCCGGGCTCGAACCGGTCGCGCTGCGTTTCCCCGGCGGCGCGCTCTCGCTCGCCCGCGAACGGCTCGACGGTGCGATCCTCGACGCGGCAATCGCTGCCGGGGCGCGGCTCGTGTACGACCACGCGCTCGACGTGACGTTTGCGCGAGGTCGCGTCGCCGGCGTCCGAACCGCCGCGAGCGGAGATCTTTCGGCGCGTTTCGTCGTCGGCGCCGACGGCATCGGCTCGCTCGTCGCGCGAAAGGTTGGCGCCGTGCATCCAGTCGGCGCTCGGGCGCGTTACGCAGTCGGTGGGCACTATTCGGGCTTGCCGGATTTGAATGGCTTCGTCGAGATGTATGCCGGCGCGGGCGCGTATTTCGCGATCAATCCCTTGAGCGGCGACCTCGCCAACGTCATGGTCGTCGTTCGCAAGCCGGCGCTGGCAGCGTGGTCCGGTGCGGTCGACGAGGGGATGCGCGGAAAGGCTGCGGAGCTCGGCGGCGCGCATCGCGATTTTTCGCGCGCCGCCCGGGTAGGCCCGCGCGCCTCGATCGGGCCGCTCGCACACCGCGTCCGTTCGGCGAGCGCGCCGGGCGCGTTGCTCGCAGGCGATGCGGCGGGATTCGTGAACCCGTTCACCGGGCAGGGAATCTATCTCGCATTGCGCTGCGCGGAGCGAGCCGCCGCGACGCTGCTGCGCGCGTTGCAAAAGCCGGGCGACGAATCCGCGAGCTTCGCGGAGTATGCGCGCGCCGTCGCTTCGGAGCTCCGTTCGCGCGCGCGCTTGGCCGCGCTCGTCGACACACTGGTCGAGGTTCCGTTCTTCGCCCGCCGCGCGGCCGCGCGTCTCGACCGCTCGCCGCAGTTGGCCGCGGTGCTTCTCGACGCGTTGGGCGGCGCCGCGTCCCCGCGGACGGTGCTGCGTCCCGGAACGTTGCGAAGGCTGCTCGTATGACGGTGACGACGACGGCGATCGAGATCGCCGCGGATCCGGCGACGATCTACCGGTTCGCTTCGGCAACGGAACGCTGGCCGGAGTTCTTGCCGCACTACCGCTCGGTGCGCGTCCTCGAAGACCGGGGCGCGTCGCGGGTCGTGGAGATGGCGGCGCGACGGGACTGGATCCCGATTCGTTGGACGGCCCGGCAAACGAACGACCCGATCCGCCCGCACATCGCGTTCCGGCACGTTCGCGGATGGACCCGAGGGATGGAGGTCGAGTGGCGATTCGAGCCGACCTCGGGCGGCACGCGCGTGACGATCGAGCACCGGCTGCGCTTCCGCTTCCCGCTTGCCGCGGGTTGGCTGGGAGAGCGCGTCGTCTCCGGCTTCTTCATTGATTATGTCGCCGGAAAGACGCTCGCACGGATGAAGCAGCTCGCCGAGGGGACCCAGTGAACGGGACTCACCGAGTCGCCGTCACGGGGCTCGGAATCGTCAGCCCGATCGGGACCGGCGTCCGGACGTTTTGGGATGCGACGCTCGCAGGGCGCATTGGGATCGATACGATCACGCGCTTCGACGCCGAAGGCTATCCCTCGCGGATCGCCGCCGAAGTTCGCGATTTCGATCCGTCGCTGTACCTCGATCGCAGGCGAATCCGCTGGACCGACCGTTTCGCGCAGCTCGCGCTCGTCGCGGCGCACGGCGCGGTCGACGACGCGAACTTCAAGCCGAACGGAACGCGCGGCGACGTCGGCGTCTGGGTCGGTTCGGCGCTGGGAGGCGTCGCGTACGCGGATGAACAGCACGACGTCTTTCGCGAGCGCGGTTTGGGCGCGGTGAAGCCGCTGCTCGCGATCTCGGTCTTCGGCGGAGCCGCGACGTGCAACGTCGCGATGGAGTTCGACTTCCGGGGCCCGACCGTCGCGAACGCGAATTCATGCGCGTCGGGCGCGGTTGCGATCGGTGAAGCGTTCCGTGCGATCAATCGCGGCGACGTGCGCGCCGCGCTCGCGGGCGGCGCCGAAGCCCCGCTCTCGCCGCTCACGTTCGGCGCCTTCACCGTGATCGGGGCGATGTCGCGCCGGAACGACGACCCCGTTCGCGCGAGCCGGCCTTTCGACGCGGAGCGCGACGGCTTCGTGATGGCCGA
>JAFAMS010000225.1 GCA_019233165.1 Vulcanimicrobiota bacterium
CAGCGGGCACGAGCTTCATCATCGGCTCGCTCGTGGTGCTGGCCGTGTACGGGCCGGCGCGAGGGACTTCGAATCCCGTTCTCCAAGGCGGTGCGCTCGGTGAGGGAGGAGAGCAACGATGAGCGGTAACGGCAAGAAGAACGGAAAGGGCGGCGCCGGACTGCGCAGCCACGAGTGGTTCGGAAAAGCCGACCGCGACGGTTTCATTCACCGCAGCTGGATGCGCAGCGAAGGCTTCGCGCCGGACGTCTTCGACGGCCGTCCGGTGATCGGGATCTGCAATTCCTGGTCCGAGCTGACGTCGTGCAACGTGCACCTACGCCGGGTTGCCGAATCCGTCAAGCGCGGCGTCTGGGAAGCCGGCGGCTGGCCGCTCGAGTTCCCGACGATCTCGCTCGGCGAAACGTACATGCGGCCGACGACGATGCTCTTCCGCAATCTGATGGCGATGGACGTCGAGGAATCACTCCGCGCGAATCCGATCGATGGCGTCGTGTTGCTCTCGGGCTGCGACAAGACGACGCCGGCGCAGATGATGGGTGCCGCGAGCGTCGACCTTCCGACGCTGCAGATCACCGGCGGGCCGATGCTCAACGGGAAGTGGCGCGGAACCGATATCGGCTCGGGGACCGCGGTCTGGCAGCTCTCCGAAGAGATGCGCGGCGGACGGCTCACCCTCGAGGAATTCTTCGAGGCCGAAGCCGGGCAGTCGCGTTCGAACGGGCACTGCATGACGATGGGAACCGCATCGACGATGGCGAGCATGTCGGAGGCGCTCGGCCTGGCGCCGAGCGGTAACGCCGCAATCCCCGCGGTCGACTCGCGCCGCTACGCGCTCGCGCAGCTCGCAGGCCGACGCATCGTCGAGATGGTCCGCGAGGACCTTCGCATGTCGAAGGTGGTGACGCGCGAGTCGTTCGAAAACGCAATCCGCGTGAACGCGGCGATCGGCGGCTCGACGAACGCGGTCATCCATTTGCTCGCGCTCGCCGGACGGCTCGGCGTCCCGCTCGAGCTCGACGATTGGGATCGGCTCGGCCACGACTTGCCGCTCCTCGTGAACCTGATGCCCTCGGGTCAGTATTTGATGGAAGATTTCTACTATGCGGGCGGGCTCCCGGTCGTCATCAAGGAGCTCGCCGAGAACGGCTGCCTGCACTCCGGCGCACGAACGGTGAGCGGAAAAACGATCGGCGAGGACGTCGCCGGCGCAAAAAATTGGAACGAGAAGGTGATCCGGCCGTTTGCGAATCCGCTCAAAGAACGCGCCGGGATCGCGGTTCTCAAAGGTTCGCTCGCGCCGCTCGGCGCGGTCATCAAACCGTCGGCGGCGACGCCGAGCTTGATGAAGCACTCGGGCCGCGCGGTCGTCTTCGAGAACATCGAAGATTTCCACGCGCGGATCGACGATCCGAATCTCGACGTCGATGAGAACTGCGTCCTCGTCCTCAAAGGCGTGGGACCGAAAGGCTATCCGGGAATGCCGGAAGCCGGCAACATGCCGCTCCCGCCGAAGATCCTCGCCAAAGGGATCACCGACATGGTGCGCGTCTCCGACGGCCGGATGAGCGGGACGGCGTACGGAACGGTTTGCCTGCACACGTCGCCCGAGGCCGCCGACGGCGGCCCCCTCGGTCTCGTGCGCAGCGGCGACCGGATCGAGCTCGACGTCGGGAACCGGCGGCTCGACCTCGCGGTCAGCCAAACCGAGCTCGACGAGCGACGCCGCACGACCCACTATCCGACCGCGCAGTTCGAGCGCGGATACGGGAAGCTCTACGTCGAGCACGTTCTCGGCGCCGAACGCGGAGCCGATCTCGATTTCCTCGTCGGCCACAGCGGCGCGCTCGTCGCGCGCGAGAGTCACTAATCCGGAGCGTCTTCGGCTCTCGCGACTTTCGGCTTTTCTACTTCGGCCAGGCGACCAGCTACGTCGGCGACGGGTTGCGGACGATCGCGATCCCGCTGCTGGTCTTCAAGCTGACCGGCTCCGCGCTCAATCTCGGGGCGACGATCGCGATCGAGTACTTCGCGTTCGGCGCGTTCAGTCTGGTCGGCGGGTCGCTCGCCGACCGGCTCGATCGCAAACGGCTCATGATCGCGTGCGACGCTGTCC
>JAFAMS010000263.1 GCA_019233165.1 Vulcanimicrobiota bacterium
CTCGGAATCGCCGATACGATCGTGATCGGCGTCCTCGGGACGGTCGCCCTCGCGGCGATCAGCGCCGCGACGAGCGTCTTCATCGTCCTCGCGATCGGCCTGTGGGCGTTCCCGAACGCCGCGCGCATCATGGGAGCGCAAGCGCTCGGCGCCGGCGATCCGCGCCGGTTCGGGCGGATCGTCCGCTCGTCGATTATCGCACCGCTTGCCGTGGCGGCGGCGGCGGCGTTCGTTTCAACCTTCGCGGCGGCGCCGCTCATGGGAGCGCTGCTCGGCGGGATCCCCGCTCGCGATGCGGCGGCGCACTATCTGATCCTGCGATCGATCTCGTTGATCCCGATTGCAATCAGCAATCACGCGATCGCAGCATTCAGCGCGGCCGGCGATGCGCGCCTCGCGCCGCGGACGCTCGCGATCATCAACGTGATCCACATCCCGCTGCTCGTCGTCTTGGCGCTCGGCGTCGGGACCCACGTTCCCCTCGGCCTCTTCGGCGCCGGCCTTTCGTCGCTGATCTCCGAGTGCGTCGGAAGCTTCTACTGCCTGTGGGCGGTAGCGCGGCGGCCCGCATACCATATCCTCGAGCCCGGGATCGATCCCGCGATCGCGCGCACCGCAACGACGATCGCGCTCCCCGATTTCGTCACGCTCTGTCTCCTCCTGATCCCGGATGCGATCACGGTCGCGTTCATCGCGCCGCTCGGCGCGGTCGCCGTCGCAGCCTTTCGTGCGTTCACGCTCGTCACCGACGCGACGTGGGCGGTCCCCGGCGCGTTCGGCGACGCGATTCAGATCGTCGTGGGACAACGGATCGGCGCCGGGGATCTCGCCGGCGCAAGAAGCTTCATCGCGAGCGCGAACCGGCTGGCGGTCGTCGTCGGCAGCGTCGTTGCGGTCGTCTTTATAGCGCTGGCATGGCCGCTCACGGCGCTCGTGACGCTGAGCCCGATGCTCGCGAGCGTCGCGGCGCTTCCGCTCGCGCTGCACCTCACGACGCTCCCGATCAAATCGCTCGGCGTCGCGATGATCGCTCCGATTCGCGCGGCCGGCGACACGCGCTTCGCGATGTGGAACGGGGTGCTCGGGGCTGCGGTTGCGATCGCGGCGATTGCGTTCTGCACGCAGACGCTGCATTTGGGCTTGTATGCGATCGGGATCGCGTGGATCGTCTCGTGGACCCTGCGAACGCTGCTTTCGTGGCTAAAGCTGCGGACGGGCGATTGGGAGCGGCGACGGCTGACGGCTTAGGAGCTCGCGCATCTCGCCGTGCACTTTTCCGTTCGTCGCCAAGATCGAGCGGCAATACGGATCGAACGCACCGCCGTCGGCGGCCGTGACGGCTCCGCCGGCTTCGCGGACGATGAGCGATCCTGCGGCGACGTCCCAAGGGCTGAGTCCGAATTCCCAAAACGCCTCGAAGCGTCCACACGCCGTGAACGCCAAATCGAGCGCGGCGGCGCCGTCGCGCCGGACGGCGTGCGCGACGCCGGAGAGCGCCTGGAAGTGGGGCATGTTTATCGCGAACTCCGCCGGAGTGAACCCGGTGCAGAGGAGCGCGTCGGCGACGCGCTCGACGTCCGAGACGCGAATCGGCTCGTCGCCCAAGCGCGCGCCGGATCCGCGTTCGGCGGCGTAGAGCTCTCCGAGCTTCGGCGCGAAGACGACGCCCGCGACGAGCTCGCCGCCGATCTCACATCCGATCGAGACGCAGAACAGCGGATACGTGTGCGCGAAGTTCGTCGTACCGTCGAGCGGATCGATGAACCACCGCTCGGTCGAGCTTCCGGCATGAACGCCGCTCTCTTCGCCGACGATCGTCGCGTGGGGCGAGGCCTTGCGGATTCGCTCGACGATCAACGCCTCGCTCGCGCGATCCGCGACCGTGACGAGATCGGCTCGCCGCGATTTCTCTTCGAAGGCGAGGTGGCGTCCGAAATATTCGAGGAGCAGCGCGCCGGCCTCGCGCGCACATTCGAGCGCGAGGTTCAGCGGCTCCATGCGTACTCGCGCGAGACGCTTTTCCGCGCGACGTGGCGGACCAGCCAGTCGCGCCGCTCTTCGATCGCGGCCGGGATCATGAGGTCGTGTCCGGCCTCGTCGTAAATCCGCAGCGTCTTCGGTCCCTTGTCGGCAACGTAGAAGTCGGCGAACTTCTTCGGCGGAACGTAGAAGTCGTGGCGCGCGAATTGAAAGAGCGCGTCGGCGATCGAGGCTTCCCGCAGATACAGCACGGGATCGAGCGGCCCCATCTGCGCGCGATACGCGTCGACGTTCGGCGGCGGTTTCCCGTACAAATACCAATCGTTGAAGCTGGTCGTGCCGGCCATGAACGCGTAGTAGCGCGCGCGGCGGTCGACGCCCGAAAGCACCGCGCCGTACATCGCCCCGAAGTCGTGACCGACGTACGCGATCGCGTTCGAGTCGACACCCTTCTGCAGCAAGAGGACGTCGAGCGCGCGCCGCAGCTCTTTGACCTGCTCGATCGAGTTCGCGTAGTCGGTCGCGTGCGTGCGGCCGCGTGAGTACCAGTCGCGCGCCGACCACATTGCGTCCGGGAGAACGGAGACGATCCCGCGGCGAGCGAGCGCGAGCGCGTCGTCGAGGAACTCCTCGCGGTTCGAGTCTTCCTCGCCGAGCCAATGCACCATCAGCACGCCGCCGAAGGGACCGTTCCCGTCCGGCGTCACGACGTACGCCTTTGCTACCCCTCCGGCCGCCTTCGGGATCTCGATGTCGCGGACCAGGACGCCTTGCATCCGGCGCTGGCGCAACACCGGCGGCGCGGCCGCTATGCGCGCGTAATCGAACGTCGAAGGCGGCAACGGGTCTGCCGCGCGCGCGGCGCCCGGTGTCGCCGCTGCGAGCACGAACGCCACGAACAGAGGCGAGAGAGAACGCATCGCGGGTTGACCCTTTCTTCGAGGGCTTTATATACTTTAAGGAAGAGGCCGGGCTCGAAAAGCGACCGGCTTTGATTTTGGGGAGGGGGTGATACTGCCGTGCCGTTCCAAGAGGGGTTTTTGTCCGAGATCGTCGGGAAACCCGCAATCGTCGTCGACGCGCACGGTGCGAAGTCGATCGGCAAAGTGACCGACTTCGTGGTGACCGAGCCGCAGAACACCTTCCCCAAGGTCGACTCGATCGTCGTACGCACCAATCGAGGCAGCGTCCTGGCGCCTAGCGAGACGGTCTCGGATATCGACGCGAAGGGCGTTTTTCTGCGCGCGCAGCCGACGCAGATCTGTCCGCAGGAAGACGAGGCGCTCTACCTCGTCGAGGACCTCTTCGACAAGCAGATCGTCGACGTCGACGGCCGCAAGCTCGTTCGCATCAACGACCTGGAGATCGCGAACACGGGCGGGACCCTTCGCGTGGTCGCCGCCGACATCGGCCTCTCAGGGCTGCTGCGGCGGCTCGGGATCAAGCGCATCGCGCCGGGGTTGCTCGACCGGATCCCGCGCTCGCTGATCTCGTGGAACGACGTGGCGCCGATCGACAGCTTGAACCCGACCGACGTCCGGCTTTCGGTCTCGCAAGCCAAGCTCGCGCGCTTGCATCCCTCGGATCTTGCCGCGATCATCGGCGACCTCTCGACGAACGATGCGGCCCGCGTTCTCCATCATCTCGACGACGAGACCGCCGCCGACGCGCTGGAGCATCTGGAGCCGGAAAAGCAGCGCACGCTGCTCGAGGAAGTCGGGACCGAACGCGCCGCCGACATCATCGAGGAAATGGACGCCGACGACGCGGCGGACCTTCTCTCGGAACTTCCGGAGACGCAGCAGCACGAGCTGCTCGCGGAGATGGAACCGGAGACCGCCGGCGACTTGCGCGAGCTCGTCAGCTACGCCGAAGACAGTGCGGGCGGCCTTATGACGACCGACTACGTCTGGATCTATCCGCACCGCACCGTCGCGGCGACGATCGACGAGCTCCGGCAGATCGCTCCCGAGACCGAGTTCGTCTACTACTTGTACGTGGTCGATCAAACCGAAACGCTGCTCGGCGTCCTTTCGCTGCGGACGCTGCTCCTCGCGAACCCGACCGACACGATCCACGCGATCATGGACACGGACGTCGTTCACGCCTCGCCCGATACGCCGGCACAAGACGTGGCGGGCACGATTGCGCGCTACGATTTGATGGCGTGCCCGATCGTCGACGAGCACGGGAAGATTCTCGGCATCGTCACGGTCGACGACGCGATCGACGCGATCCTTCCCGAAAAACTCAAACGCAAGCTTCCGCGGTTCACGCACCGCCACAAGCATCAGCAGCCCGCCGCAGTAGAATAGAATGAGCGCCGACGCGACGCCGGTCGAGGCGAGGACCCGCGCGGCTCGCCGCAGAGGGTTGTGGCCTGCAATGCTCGCGCTGCTCTCGATCGTCGGCCCGGGGATCATCACGGCCAGCGCCGACAACGACGTAGGCGGGATCTCGACCTACTCGCAAGCCGGGGCGCAATTCGGCTACCCCATCCTTTGGACGCTGATCCCGATCACGATCGCGCTGATCGTCGTGCAGGAGATGGCCGCCCGAATGGGCGCGGTAACCGGCAAGGGACTCTCCGGGTTGATCCGCGAGAACTTCGGCGTCCGCTGGGCAGCGGTTCTCGGCATGGCATTCGTCGCCTCGAACATCTTCACGACGGCGGCGGAGTTCGCAGGCGTGGCGACCGCGAGCGAGATCTTTCACGTCTCGCGTTTCATCGCAGTACCGCTGGCGGCGATCCTCGTGTTCTTCTTGATCTTGCGAGCGGACCGCAAAACGAGCGAGCGCGTCTTCTTGGTCGCTTCGGCGCTGTACTTTTCGTACGTGATCTCCGGCTTCAAGTCGGAGCCGCACTGGCCCGACGTCTGGCGCGGCTTCTTCGTCCCGAGCTTCGAGAGCGATCCGGCGTACCTTTGGATGGTGATCGGCCTCGTCGGAACGACGATCTCGCCCTGGATGTGCTTTTACATTCAGGCCGCGATCGTCGAAAAGGGAATCCGCGTCCGCGACTATCCGCTCTCGCGCATCGACGTGATCTTCGGCTGCTTCGTGACCGACTTCATGTCGTTCTTCATGATCCTTTGCACCGCGGCTACGATCTTCGTTTTCAACGCGGCTCATCCGCACGCACAGCCGATCGTGATCAATCAAGCCGCCGACGCGGCCGTCGCGCTCCAGCCGCTTGCCGGTCAGTTCGCTTCGATTCTCTTTGCGTTCGGAATTCTGAATGCGGGGCTGTTCACTGCCTCGATCCTCCCGCTCTCGACCGCGTACTACGTTTGCGAAGCCGGGGGCTTCGAAGCGGGCGTCGACCATCGTTTTCGCGAGGCGCCGGTTTTTTTCACGCTCTATGCGGCCGTCATCGCAATCGGCGCGCTCCTCGTGCTGATCCCCGGGATCCCGCTCTTGCAGGTGATCCTCTACTCGCAGATCGTCTCCGGCGTGCTCCTCCCGTTCCTGCTCGTCTTCATGCTCATCCTGGTCAACAAGCGATCGCTCATGGGGGAGCACGTCAACAGCCGCACGTTCAATGCGATCGCCTGGGCGACGGCGGTGATCGTCGGCGGGATCACGCTGCTCTCGGTTTACCAGTCAATCGCCCCGCTCGTGGGGGGAAAGAGCGCGTAGCATGCAACCCTATCCTCTGAAGAGAGGTCACGTAGGGCCAAGTGCACGGCGAACAGAACGTCCGGCCGCTTCGTGAAGGGCGCTCACGCGTTCGTCCCGCGGCGAAGGAGATTGATTCCGGCGAGCTTTTAAGCTTTGCCGATGCGCTGACGCGCGTCGCCGCCGCCGGCGGCGGCCCCAAGGCGCTCTGCGCGCAGCTCGGTCAAGCGCTGGATGCGGCCGTCTTGCTCGAGGATGGGGAGTGGCGGCACCTGGCGCTGGTCGGCTCCGGTTCGCGGGCGCTCCCGCCTTCGGCGCGAGATCTCGTGAATCGCAGCGCGGCCGGCGACTCCGCGGAGGAGGGGATCCCGATCGTCGCCCCCGGCGACCAGCCCGGTCGGAGCTTCCCGGTTCGCGCCGGCGAGACGACGCTCGGATGGCTCACGGTTTGGGGCGACTGCGAAGGCCGAACGGCGCTCGGGCGACTCTGCGCAAATGCGATTGCGGTCGAGCTCGCCCGCGATTCGACGGGGAACAAAGGACGGCGGCGCTCGTTTTGGGAGCGGCTGCTCGCGCGCGCGTACGACGATCCGTCGGAGGCGCGCGACGATGCGGCGGCACGCGGGATCGCACTTGCGAGCCATTACGTCGCCGTCGTCGTCGAGCCGGAAGGCCTCGACGAAAACGTCGCGGCGCAGCGCAGCGCCGAGATCCGCAAGGTCGCGAGCGAGGTCCTCGGCGGTCGCGGCGGCGGCGAGCTCGTCGCGCTCGAGCGCGGGGGCGGCTTCGTCTTCCTCGTCCCCAGCACGCTCGAAGTCGACGCGGCGAACGCGCGAACGGCCGCGACGATGCTTCCTCGCGCGCTGACGAAGGCGAAGGTCGAAGTCAAGGTCGTCGGCGGGGTCGGGCGGCGGTGCGACGTCGCAAACGTTGCCGCCTCGGTCGACGACGCGCGGGAGGCGCTCCTCATCGCGCGCCGGATCTTCGGGGGCGGACGGATCGTCTCGCACGATGACTTGGGCGTGTATCCACTCCTGCTGCGCGGCGGCGTCACGCGCGAGGAGCTCCAACGCTTCGCCGAACGCGTCCTCGAGCCGCTGCGCGCGTACGACGAAAAACATCAAACCGAGCTGGTGCGCACCTTGCGCTTGTTCTTCGACGTGGGGCAGAATATCAAGGTTGCCGCCGCGGAGCTGAACGTGCACCGCCACACGATCTTCTACCGCCTGCGCCAGATCGGCGACATCGGAGGCTTCGACTTGGATTCCCCGCACGACCAACTCACGCTCCGCACCGCGATCGCGCTCGATGCTCTCGGCGGTTAACGGGCGGACCGCGACCAAGCGTGACGTCTTGCGCGCCGCCAAAGAGGGCGGCGTCGCCTACGTAAGGCTTTCGTTCGTCGACATCCTCGGGATCGAGAAGTCGGTCAGCGTCCCCGTCGCGGAGCTGGAAGCGGCGATCGGGGGAGCGGTCACGTTCGACGGCGGCTCGATCGATGGCTTCGTCCGCGACGCCGAGGTCGATATGGTGCTGCGTCCCGATCTCGCAACCTTTGCGATTTTACCGTGGACGCGAACCGGCGCAACCGAAGCGCGGATGCTCTGCGACATCGCGAATGCGGACGGCTCGGACTTCGAAGGCTGTCCTCGAACGACGCTGCGCCGGGTTCTCGACGATGCGCGCGACGTCGTCGCCCAAGTGGCGACCGCGCTCGAGGTCGAGTTCTACCTGTTCGAGCGCGGTCCGAACGGTCCGGTGATCCAGGCGAGCGACACCGGCTCGTATTTCGACTGGTCGCCGAGCGATCGCGGCGACGAAGCGCGAACGGCGATCGTCGCGGCCGTTCAGGCGATGGGCTTGGGGATCTCGAGCGCGCACCACGAGCACGGCCCCGAGCAGCACGAAATCGACCTCGCCGAAGTCCCGGCGCTGACCAGCGCGGACAACTTCGTCACGCTGCGAGGCGCCGTCAAACACGTCGCCGGCAATCTCGGGCTCGAAGCAACGTTCATGCCGAAACCCTCCGAGCACGTCGCCGGAAACGGCTTGCACATCTATTTCGGGCTCGGCGGCGTCGACGAAGATCAACGGCTGCACGCGATCGGCGGGCTTCTCGCGCACGCGCCGGCTGCAACCGCGGTCTGCAATCCGACCGTGAATTCGTACAAACGGCTCGTCGCCGCTTGGGATGCGCCGATCTACACGGTCTGGTCGGAGCACAGCGCGAACGCGCTCGTCCGCGT
>JAFAMS010000087.1 GCA_019233165.1 Vulcanimicrobiota bacterium
ACTTGTGCGTGGAAGTCCCACGCGCAGAGCTGCCGTTCGTTCCACACGAACTCGTCGCGCACGCAGAGCCGCCGGCAGGTGGCGCACTGCACGACTTCGACAGGCGGATGAGCGAGTGCGGCCACGATCTCGTCGGGAAGATCTTCAATATTAATGACGCTGCGCTCGTCGAGAACTTCGGGCAGGGGCGCCTCCCACTCCACGCGCGCCAGCAACTCGACGTCGCGCATGGAAGCGACGAATGCTCGCTCGTCGCCGGCGGGAAAGGTCCGGTCTATCCACTCGAAGAGCGAAGATGAAGCGATCGATACTTGTTTGCGCGACGTACCTAGCTCGACTCCCAACGGGGTCGCGGCGACCGGCACGAGGTGAGCCGAAATCTTTTCGCCCTTCAGACTATTGACGAAGCCGAGTGTACTGGCGTTTCCGCCGACGACCAAGATGCCCGGTACTCCTGAAGGCTGCGGGGCGGTCCCGCGCTGCTCACGAGCGCTTCGGCCAGCGCTCCCGCGGTATCGAGACTCGTCAGACACGCAACGTTCGCTTCGACCGCGGCACGCCGAATCTTGTAGTCGTCTGAGATTTCGCGCGGACCCTTCGCATCGTTGATGACCAGATCCACCGAACGCGACGCGATCAGATCGAGCACGTGCGGGGAGCCGTCCGCAATCTTATTGATGGATTCCGTCGGTATAGCGGCGGCCTCCAGCGTAGCTCGCGTCCCGGGCGTTGCGACGAGCGTATGCCCTAGCTCGGCATAGGTTCGCAGGACCGGAATCGATTCGTTCTTCTCCTCGTCGGAGATCGAGACCAGTATCCGGCCTCCGCCGCGGGGCAAGCGGACGCCCGCGGCGAGAAACCCCTTGCGCAGCGCACCGGCGAAGGTATAGTCGACGCCTAAGACTTCTCCCGTCGATTTCATCTCCGGTCCGAGAATCGTCTCGACGCCGCGCATCTTCGAGAACGAAAAGACCGGGACTTTGACGACGACGTACGGCACGTGCGGCAAGAGTCCGGTACCGTACTGCATATCGCGCAGTCGCTCGCCGAGCGCGATGCGCGTCGAAGCGGCAACCAGATTCACTCCGGTCGCCTTTTGGATGATCGGCACGGTGCGGCTCGCGCGCGGATTGGCTTCGATGATGTGCAGCGCGCCGGCGTGGAGCACGAACTGAATGTTGATCAGGCCGCGAATGCCAAGCTCTTCGGCGACCGCCCGCGTCACGCCGGCGATGCGGCGTTCGAGCTCCTCGCCGACGGTCTGTACCGGATAGACGCTGATGGAGTCGCCGGAGTGGACGCCGGCACGCTCCACGTGCTCGAACACGCCGGGAATGAGGACGTCCTCGCCGTCGAAGACGGCATCGACTTCCAACTCCAACCCGCGCAGATACTTATCGACCAGCAGCGGCGCGTCGGGCAGGATCGGCGGAGCGGATTCGGCATAGGCGGCCAGCTGCGCTTCATTGTGCACGATCTCCATGGCGCGTCCGCCGAGCACGAACGACGGACGCACCAGGACCGGAAATCCCAGCTCGCGTGCGATGGCGCGCGCTTCACGGAAGCTGCGCGCGGCTTTGCCGTGCGGCCGCCTGACGCCCAAACGAGATAACGCGGCGTCGAACTCTTCGCGGTTCTCCGCCATCGCCAGCGACCGCCGGTCGCTGCCGACGATGCGAACGCCTCTGCGATGCAGCTCGTCGGCCAGATTGATCGCCGTCTGTCCGCCGAAGGTGAGCATGACGCCGCGCGCGTTCGTACCACGATACGCCGCCTCGACTTCGTCGGCGCCGGGCGGTTCGAAGACGAGCGTGTCGGAGATGTCGAAGTCGGTCGAAACCGTTTCCGGGTTGTTGTTGATGACGACCGGCGAACGGCCGGCATCTTTGAGCGCCCAGGCCGCATGGACGCAGCTGTAGTCAAATTCGATGCCCTGCCCGATGCGGATCGGGCCGCTGCCCACGACGACGACCGCATCGCGCGGCGCCGGACGCATCTCATCCAGCTCTCCGCGCGAAAGATAGTAGTACGGTGACTTCGCCGGAAACTCGGCCGCGGCCGTATCGACCATGCGGAAGGCGAGCGGCCCGGTGAGTTCACCGTTTGCCGAACCGCTGCGGATCCGTTCTTCGGCAGCGATCTGGTCGACGAACTCAAAGAGCCAGAAACGGTCGATCGACGAGAGCGCGTGAATGCGTTCGACCGCAGCGTCGCGAGCCGCCGGCGGGGAGCGCCGGATCAGCTCGGCAACGGCGAAGAGCCGTTCGTGCGTCGGCCGTGCGACGATCGCCTCGAGCTCTGCGTCGCTCCACTCGGTAAGCCAGCCGGTCAACGCGTCGCGACCGAGGTCGAGACCGCGGACTGCCTTGAGCAACGCCGACCGAAAGCTGCGCCCGATCCCCATTGCCTCACCGGTCGACTTCATCTGCGTTCCGAGCGCGGTGTCGGCGATCGGGAATTTGTCAAACGGCCAGCGTGGAATCTTGACCACGACGTAATTGAGCGTCGGCTCGTACGCTGCTTTCGTGACCCCGGTGACGGGATTCGGAATTTCGTCGAGCGTCTGGCCCAAGGCGATCCGTGTCGAGATCTTCGCGATTGGATAGCCGGTGGCTTTAGACGCCAGGGCCGAACTGCGCGAGACGCGCGGGTTCACTTCGATGATCGCGTACTGATTGCTCGTCGGATGCAAAGCGAATTGGATGTTGCAGCCGCCTTGCACGTTGAGCGCGCGAATCACGTTCAGCGACGCGCTCCGAAGCATCTGGTACTCAACGTCGGTGAGCGTCTGCGACGGCGCGACGACGATCGAGTCACCCGTGTGCACGCCGACCGGATCGATGTTCTCCATGTTGCAAACAATGATGCAGTTGTCCGCACCGTCGCGCAGCACTTCGTACTCGATTTCTTTCCAACCCAGAAGCGATGTTTCGAGCAGCGCTTGATGGATCAGCGATGCGTTCAATCCGGCGTCGAGACGTTCGCGCAGTTCCTCGTCGTTGTAGACCACGCCGCCGCCGGTGCCACCGAGCGTATAGGCTGGGCGTACGACGAGTGGGAAACCGGCGCGCGCGGCAAACGCCACGCCTTGCTCGACGGATGTGACGATCACGCTCTCGGCGACGGGCTCGCCGATCTCGAGCATCTTTTCCTTGAAGCGTTCGCGGTCTTCTGCGAGTTTGATCGTATCGACCGGTGTGCCGAGCAGCTCGACACCGTGGCGCTTCAACACGCCGGCGTCGTCGAGTACGACTGCGAGATTCAATCCCGTTTGTCCACCGAGCGTCGGCAAGAGCGCATCGGGACGCTCGCGGGCGATGATTTGCTCGACCGAAGCAACCGTGAGCGGCTCCAGGTAGACGGCATCGGCCACCTCGGGATCGGTCATGATGGTTGCGGGATTGGAATTGACGAGGATGACGCGATGGCCTTCCTCACGCAGTGCGCGGCACGCCTGAACGCCTGCGTAGTCGAAGTCGCCGCCCTGACCG
>JAFAMS010000508.1 GCA_019233165.1 Vulcanimicrobiota bacterium
CATGCGCTCGAGGGCCCGCTCGATTCGGCGGTATCGGTTCACTTTGCGCGCGAGCGCACGTTCGATCCGGTCGATCTCGTTCTGTTGCGCTCGATCACGATGCATCTGGGACTAGCGCTTGCGAACGCGCGTCTCTTCGAGACCGAACGGCACGCGCGCCGGCGAGCCGAGATGCTCGAGCGAAATCTTCGCGCGATTCGAGGCGTGCAAGGCGAGAGCGCGATTTTGCGGTTCGTCACCGACACGATTGTCGCCGAGTTCGGTGCTTGCGGCTCCGCCTGGTCGTTGCGCGACGGTCATTTCCGCTGCGAGTCGGCGAGCGCGCGCAAGGAGGCGCTCGCGCCGTCGTACGCCGTCGGCACGAGCGTCCGCGTCGTCTCGCGGCACCTTGCGGCGTTGCAAGGCGAGCAGGTCGTCCTGACGCGCGACGAGCCCGAGCTTTGGAGCGGCGTCGCATCGAAGCAGGCGATGATTGCGCCGCTTTTCGTCGAGGACCGTCTCTGGGGGTTCCTCTCGGCCAGGATCGACTTGCAGCCGACGGCGACCGACGAAGATCGCGCCAACTTCTTGCGCTCCCTTGCCGCGCACACCGCACTCGCGATCGCGAACGCGCACGCGATGGAGAAGCATCGCCGGTATGCAAACGAGCGCGCGGCGCTTTCGGAATCGGCCCGCACGATCTTGACGTTCAACGATCCCGAAGCGCTGGCCGCGACGATGACCCGCATCGTCCTTGGACTCGTCGGCGCGGATCGTGCCGAGATCTACGTGCCCCGCGACGGCTTCCTGCGGATCGTAGGCAGCGCGACGTTCGGCGGCGATGCCGGTTACGGAGAATCGGCATCCGAGCACATGCGGGTGACCTTGGCGTACGCTTCCGGCGGGACGGCCGTCGAGGACGACGGGCATACCGCGATCTTCGCGCTTCCCTCGACCGACCACGTCGCCGGAGTGCTCGCGGTCTATCGAAACGTCGACGACACGGCGCCGTTCGACGAGAACGACATCCGCCTGCTCGAATCGTTCTCCGCGCTCCTCGGCTTGGGGCTGCGCAACTGCGAGCTCTTCGAGGCACAGTCGTCGGCCAATGCGGCGCTGCGTCTGAGCAGCGAGTTCAAGGACGATCTGCTCGCGATGTTCACGCACGACTTCAAAGGCCCGCTCACGGTGATCATGGGTTATGCGGAGCTCTTGATGGAACGTCTCTCCGGCGAACCGCGCAACGACATCGCAACGATCTACGCCCAGGCCGATCGCTTGGTCAAGCTCGCCGACGACACGATGCGGCTCGCGCAGGCGCAGACGGCGGGATTCGCGGTCGAGCGCGAGAGCTGCGACCTCGCCGCGCTCCTCGAGGAGGCGATCGACGGACTTGGGTCGGGACGCGTCGAGCTCGTCGGAAGCCGCGCGATCCTGGCGCTCCGGATCCTCGCCGACCGCCCGCGGCTGCTCCAAGCGCTGCAGAACGTCATCGGAAACGCTCTCAAGTATTCGAGCGAGAGGGTCCAGGTTCGGCTCGAGGCCGGGCTCGGGCGCGCGGTCGTCGCGGTCGTCGACCGCGGGATCGGGATCTCGACCGAGGACCAAAGCAGGATCTTCGCGCGCTTCGCCCGCGGCCGAAACGCCCGCGAACAGGGGATCGCCGGGACCGGGATCGGGCTCTACATCACCCGCAAGATCGTCGAGGCCCACGGCGGGACGATCGAGGTCAAATCCGAGGAGGGCCAAGGAAGCACGTTCACGATAAGCCTGCCGACGGCGGTCGGAGAGCACGGGACCGCCCTGGGGCGCCGCGAGCTGACGGCGCCGGCGTAGGAGGCTGGAAACCCGCTTCGAGCGGGAACGTTATACCTGGGTATGGCTTTTCTGAAGACGCTGTTCGATGCGAACGAGCGCGAGATTTCACGGCTGCGCAAGACGGTCGAGCGCGTCAACGCCCTCGAGCCCGAGGTCTCGGCGCTCTCCGATGAGGCGCTCGCGGCAAAGACGCCCGCTTTCAAGGAGCGCCTGGAGCGCGGGGAGCCGCTCGACGCCCTGATCCCCGAAGCGTTCGCGGTGGTCCGCGAGACGGCGAAACGGACGCTGGGGATGCGGCACTTCGACGTCCAGCTGATGGGCGGTCAAGTCTTGCACGAAGGCAAGGTTGCCGAGATGAAGACCGGCGAGGGGAAGACGCTCGTCGCGACGCTTCCGGTTTACCTCAACGCGCTCACCGGGCGCGGAGTCCACGTCGTCACTGTCAACGATTATCTCGCCAAGCGCGACGCGGCCTGGATGGGACCCATCTACGCGTTCCTCGGTTTGCGCGCCGGCGTGATCCAGCACGACCTTCAAGCGATCGAACGCCGCAACGCATACTCCGCTGACGTCACGTACGTGACCAACAACGAGGTCGGCTTCGACTATCTCCGCGACAATATGGCGTGGCAGCTCGAGGACATGGTACAGCGCGAACTCCATTTCGCGATCGTCGACGAAGTCGACTCGATCCTGATCGACGAGGCGCGGACGCCGCTCATCATCAGCGGCCAAGGTCAGGACTCGACCGATCTGTACGCCAAGTTCGCGCAGCTCGTCCCGCGCTTGAAGAAGGGCGACGATTACACCGTCGACGAGAAATCGCACGCGGCTCCGGTCACCGAAGCCGGCGTCGCGAAGGTCGAGAAGATGCTCGGCGTCACGAATCTGTACGACCAGCGCAACATCGAGCTCACGCACCAGCTCAACGCCGCGCTCAAGGCGTGGAATCTCTTCCACAAAGACCAGCAGTACATCGTCAAAGACGGCGAGGTGATCATCGTCGACGAGTTCACCGGGCGCTTGATGTACGGCCGGCGGTACTCCGACGGGATCCACCAGGCGATCGAGGCCAAAGAAGGGCTCAAAGTCCGCAGCGAAGACCAGACGCTCGCGACGATTACGTTCCAGAACTACTTCCGGCTCTACGGGAAGCTCGCCGGGATGACGGGGACCTCGAAGACCGAAGAGCGCGAGTGCCGCGAGATTTATGGCCTCGAGGTCGTCTCGATCCCGACGAACCGTCCGGTCGCGCGCGACGATCTCGGCGACATCGTCTACAAGACGGAGGAAGCGAAGTTCAACGCGGTCGTCGACGAGATCTTAGCAGAGCATGCCCGCGGACGCCCGGTGCTCGTCGGGACGCGCTCGATCGAGAAGTCCGAGCGACTGGCGACGATCCTGCGCCGCAAAGGCGCCGAGTGCAGCGTCCTCAACGCGAAGTACCACGAGCAGGAAGCCGAGATCATCAAGGACGCTGGCCAGCACGGAGCGATCACGATCGCGACCAACATGGCCGGCCGCGGCGTCGACATCAAGCTCGGCGAAGGCGTCGCCGAGCTCGGCGGCCTGCACATCATCGGGACCGAGCGGCACGAATCGCGCCGGATCGACAACCAGCTTCGCGGGCGTTCGGGCAGGCAAGGCGATTTGGGCTCGACGCGCTTCTACGTCGCGCTCGAGGACGAGATCATGCGGCTCTTCGGTGCCGAGCGGATCCAAAGCGTGATGAACATGGTCGGCTTCACCGACGAGACGCCGATCGAAGCGCGAATGATTTCGCGGTCCATCGAGCGCGCGCAAAGTAAAGTCGAGAACCACAACTACGAGATCCG
>JAFAMS010000231.1 GCA_019233165.1 Vulcanimicrobiota bacterium
GCTCCACGCGTACGCCGGCGCGCTCCTCGATGAGGCGAAGCCTGGTCGCTAGCCGGTCTTTTTCGAGATCGCCTTCGCCTGCAGAAAGAGCAGCAGGTAATCGTAACCGCCGGCTTTCGAATCCGTCCCGCTCATGTTGAAACCGCCGAACGGGTGACCGCCGACGAGCGCCCCCGTCGATTTCCGATTGAAGTACAGATTCCCGACAAAAAACTCGGCCGCCGCGCGTTCGAGCTTCTTCTCGTCCTGCGAGTAGACGCTCCCGGTTAGACCGAACTCGGTGTTGTTTGCGATCGCAAGGGCATCGTCGTAGTCCTTCGCTTTGATCACGGCGAGGACGGGGCCGAAGATCTCTTCCTGCGCGATCGTCGCATCGGGCGCAACGTCCGCGAAGACCGTCGGACTCACGTAAAAGCCGCCGCCGTCGAGCTCGAGCGCTCCCCCGCCGGCGAGCAGCTTCCCCTCGTTCTTCCCGGTCTCGATGTAGCGGAGAATCGTGCTGCGGGCGCCCTCGTTGATCACGGGACCCATGTACGTCTGCGGATCTTGCGGATCGCCGGTCGAAATCGCCGAGACCCGCGCCTTGAGCTTCTCGAGGAACACGTCGTAGACCGGCGCTTCGACGATCGCACGCGAGCATGCCGAGCATTTTTGACCTTGAAATCCAAACGCGGAGACTGCAACGCCTTCGACGGCCTTGTCGATCTCGGCGTCCGCGGCGACGACGATCGAGTCTTTACCGCCCATCTCCGCAATCACGCGCTTGATCCACTTCTGGCCGGGTTGAATTTTCGCGGCCAGCTCGTTGATCCTCAAGCCGACTTCTTTGCTTCCGGTAAACGCGATGAACCGAGTCTTCGCATGGAGGACGAGCGCGTCGCCGATCGTTTTCCCGGAACCCGGGACGAAGTTGACGACCCCGGGCGGGAGCCCCGCCTCGTGCAAGAGGTCGACGAAGACGGCGGCGATCACCGCGGCGTCGCTCGACGGCTTGAGGACGACGGTGTTTCCGGTCACCGCGGCCGCGCTCGTCATCCCTGCCATGATCGCGAAGGCAAAATTCCACGGCGGGATCACGACCCCGACGCCGAGCGGGATGTACTGCAGCCGGTTTTCTTCGCCCGGGATCGGCGTCAATGCCGGCGGCCGATCGTAGCGGAGCGCTTCGCGCCCGTAAAACTCGAGGAAGTCGATCGCCTCGGCGGTATCGGCGTCGGCCTCGGGCCAGCTCTTTCCGACCTCGAGGACGAGCAGTGCGTTGAAATCGTCGCGGCGGCTGCGGACGAGCTCCGCTGCCTCGAAAAGCACCGCCGCGCGCCGCTCCGCGCTGACGTGCTTCCATTCCTCGAACCGGCGAGCCGCGACTTCGATCGCTTCGTTTGCTTGCTCCAGGGACGCCGAGCCGACGATCCCGACGACCTCCGAGGGCCGGGCCGGATTGAGGGACCGAATCGTCTGCGCGGTCTCGATCTTCTTTCCGTCGATCAGGACGGGATAGTCCGAGCCTAGTCGCTCGCGGGCGCGCGCGAGCGCGCGCTCCATCGACGCGCGGTCGGCGGGATCGCGGAAATCGCGAATCGTTTCGTTGCGGAATGGCGCGAGGCCGCGCTGCAGGGTCGTGGTCATCCTCTCGCCTCCTACCCCGAGTCTACAAACTCCTAGCGCTCGGCTCGAGCGGGCCGCTCGGCCTGCTTCGCGAAGCCTCGCGAGCGTGAGATACGACATTGCAATCGTCGGCGGAGGGCTCGTCGGGCTCGCTACTTCGCGCGAGCTCCTGCTTCGCTTTCCCGGCCTCAAGCTCGCCAACGTCGAGAAAGAGGCGACCTGGCACAAGCACCAGAGCGGTCACAACAGCGGCGTCATCCATTCCGGGATCTACTACAAGCCCGGCTCCCTCAAAGCGAAGCTCTGCGTCGAGGGACGCAAGCTGCTGTGGCGCTACTGCGATGAGAAGGGGATCGCGTATCGCGGCGTCGGCAAATTGATCGTCGCCACCGAGGCCGAGGAGATCCCTCGGTTGATGGATCTGTTCGAGCGCGGAAAAGCGAACGGCGTCGAGAACATCGAGCTCGTCGACGGCGCCCAGATTTCCGAGCGCGAGCCGCACTGTCGCGGGATCAAGGCGATCTTCTCGCCGGTCACCGGGATCGTCGACTATCGGGAAGTCGCGCGAGCGTATGCGGACGACGTCCGCGCGATGGGCGGCGATTTGTTTCTCTCGCACGAGATCACGGGATTCCGGCGAAGCGGCGGTGCGACGATCCTCGAATCGCCGGCCGGCGAGCTCGAAGCGAAAGCGGCGATCACCTGTGCCGGGCTGTACTCCGATAAGCTCGCGCGGATGACTGGCGGTCGAAGCGACCCGAAGATCGTCCCGTTTCGCGGCGACTATCTCATCTTGAAGCCGGAAAAACGCTATCTCGTGAAAGGGAACATCTATCCCGTCCCCGATCCGGAGTTTCCGTTCCTTGGCGTCCATTTCACGCCGCGGATGGACGGCGAGGTCTGGCTCGGTCCGAATGCCGTCCTTGCATTCGCGCGCGAAGGCTACCGTTTCTTCGACGTCAATCCCGGCGAGCTGCTGGAGTCGGTGACCTATCCCGGATTCATGAAGCTAGCGATGAAGTATTGGCAAACCGGCGCGGGCGAAATGTATCGCGATCTCAGCCGAACCGCCTACGTGAAGGCCCTGCGGCGGTACATCCCCGAGTTGCAGCCCGAGGATTGTCTCCCCGGACCTTCAGGGATCCGCGCGCAAGCGATGACCTCTGACGGCTCGCTCGTCGACGACTTCGTCTTCGACGGTGCCGAAGGGATCGTGCACGTCCGCAACGCTCCGTCTCCCGGCGCGACTTCGTCGCTCGCGATCGGGCGCTACGTCGCGGATGAAGCGACGAAGCGTTTCGATTTGGGGACGCCCGCGAACGTATGAACGACGAGCTTTTCGTCGACGCCGCGTGGCTCGCCGCGCACCTGAACGCTCCCAATCTCGTCGTCGTCGACACGCGCAGCACGCCTCACGGTGCGCCCGGACAAACCGGCCCCAGCGGACGCGAGCAATACGCGCAAGGCCATATCCCCGGCGCCGTGCATCTCGACTACGCCGAGGATCTGCACGACCTCGCAACGCCGTACGCCGCCCGCGTCGCGCCGCCGCAGCGCTTCGCCGAGGTCGCCGGAAAGGCGGGGATCGGAGACGAGACGCTCGTCGTCGCGTACGACGAAGGGAACGTTCCGTATGCGGCGCGGATGGTTTGGATGCTGCGCTACTACGGACACGACGCGGCGAAAATCTTAGCCGGCGGGATCAAAGAGTGGACCGCCGCCGGGCATCCGCTGACCGCCGAAGTCTCGCAACCGCACGTCCGCAGGTTCACGCCTCGGGAGCGGCCGGCGCTACGAGCCGCGCGCGACGAGGTAATCGCCGTCGCGGAAGGACGCAGCGAGGCGCAGCTTCTCGAGACACAGCGCGACGGCACCTACGCCTTGCGGGACCGCGACATCAAAGGCGCGCGGCGGCTCTCCGCTTCGCAGCTCCTCGAGGACGCGCGCGGCGGCCGCATCGCGCCGGCAGAACGCTTGCGCGAGCTCGTGGGCGGACTCGATCCGAAAAAGCGAACGATCGTTTCGTGCGGGAGCGGCGTCGGCGCCGCCGGTTCGTATCTGGCTCTGCTGGAAGCCGGATTCAGCGACGTCGCCGTCTACGACGGCTCCTGGATGGAATGGAGCCATGACGATCTGCCGACCGTTCCGAAGCCCGGCTAGACTCCGAGATACGCCTTCTTGATCGCGGGATCGTCGAGCAATTGCGCCGAGGGACCCGAGAGACGAACGCGCCCCGTCTCCAGAACGTACGCGCGCTGCGAAAACTCGAGCGCCGTCTGAACGTCCTGCTCGACCATGAGAATCCCGACGCCGCGCCCGTTGATCTCGCGCAGGATCTCGAGGAGCTGATCGACGAGGACCGGCGCGAGTCCCAGCGACATCTCGTCGAGGAGAAGAATTTTCGGCCGGCCCATGAGCGCGCGCGCGATCGCAACCATCTGTTGCTCGCCGCCGGAGAGACGGCCCGCAAGATACTCGTAGCGCTCGCGCAGCCGCGGGAGGAGCTCGAGCGTCCGT
>JAFAMS010000261.1 GCA_019233165.1 Vulcanimicrobiota bacterium
CCAGCGGGACGCCGCTGGAACCGATCGATCCCAAGATTGCGACGACGTAGTGAACGAGGTGCAGCGATGAGCTCGAACGGACAAGCGCACCGGCCGCGCATCGGGGTCGCGTTGGGCGACCGCAACGGGATCGGACCCGAGCTCGTCGCGCGGCTGCTCGCCGATCGCAGCGTCGCCGAACGCGCGCAGATCGTTCTCGTCGGAGAACCGGCGGTCGCAGCGTTCGGTCGTCGCGCGACCGGTCTCGAGTATGCCGTCGAGCCGCGCTTGATCGAGAAGTCGTTTTGTCCCGAAGAACCGATCGGAAGTGGGAAGGTCAGCGCGCGCGCCGGCGCCGAGGTCCTCGACCAGCTCGCAACGCTCTTGGAACTCGCGAAGAACGGGGAGATCGACGGGATCGTCTTCGCCCCGCTCAACAAGAACGCGATGCGCCTCGGTGGCCTGAGCCACGGCGACGAGCTCGACTTCGTGATCGAGCGCCTCGGCTTCAGCGGGATTGCGGGGGAGCTCAACGTTCTCGGCAATCTGTGGACGTCTCGCGTCACCTCGCACGTTCCGCTTCGCGACGTCGCCGCTTTGATCACGAAGCAGAGCGTCTACGATGCGATCGTCCTCGCGCACCGCACGCTTCGCGCGGCCGGAAACGCCGCACCGCGGCTCGCCGTCGCGGGGCTCAACCCGCACGCCGGGGACGGCGGGACGTACGGCGACGAAGAGATCCGCGAGATCGCGCCCGCGATCGAGCGCGCGCAAGCCGAAGCGATCGATGCGAAAGGTCCCTTCCCCGCCGACACGATCTTCGTCGCGGCGATGCGGGGCGATTACGACGCGGTCGTCTCGATGTACCACGATCAAGGGCAGATCGCGATGAAGCTGATGAAATTCGGCTCGGGCGTGACGGTCCTAGGGGGATTGCCGATCCCGATCGCGACGGTCGGGCACGGGACCGCCTACGATATCGCCGGAAAAGGGATCGCGCGCGCCGACGGACTCTTTGAAGCGTTCCGGATCTGTTGCGAGATGGCGACCGCGCTTAGCGCAGCGCGATCGTCGTAACGGTCGTCGTCGAGCGTCCGTCGGTCGCGACGACCCGGACGCTCGGCAGATGCGCGAGCGCTTTCGTCTCGGGCGGAACGACCTGGAACTCGATCACCTTCACGCCTGAAGCCGGGAGCGTCGTCGTCACGCGCATCGGCGCGCAAATTCGATCGGTGCAGAACGACGCAATCCAACCCTTCGGAAGATCGGCGGCATGCAGCGCGACGCTCTTCCCTTCCGGACCCGCGACGACCAGCCGGTATTTGGCGGTGTTCGGAACGCTCCCCGGAAGCTCGGGACCGGTCCACGGCGCGACCGATAGCGTCGTCGTCGTCCGCGAGCCGCTGCCCAGATCGAGTGCGACCGTCTCTTCCTGCGCCTGCTCGTTGTAGATCGCGTAGCGCGAGTCGTTCTTCGGCAGCTTCTGCGCCCACTCGGCGGCGAGCGCGAACTGGCGACGGGCCCGCTGCGTCGAGCCATGCTTGGCTTCGGTCCGCCCGTAATACAGATACGCCCACGCCAGTCGCCGAATCTCGACCGGCTTCGCGCCCGGCGCCGACGCTTTCGGGATCTGCAGCGCGACCGCGCGATCGAACGTCTCGCGTGCGTTCTCGATCTTCCCGGCGATCCCGTAATCGATTCCGACGTCGACGAGCGTCGTCACGGTGGGGTCGAGCTCGACGAGTCGCTCGTCCGCAACGATCATGGTGGCGTACTCTTTGAGACGGCGCGCGCTTTGCTCGACGCCCGCCCACGCATCCTGGCTCTTCGGATCGAGCTCTGCCGCGCTGCGATAGGCCGCGAGCGCTGCCGCGTTGTCGCCTTTGTACCAGTTTTCGTCGCCCTGCAGCAGCGCGAGCGTCAGTTTGCGGTCGGGCGTCGTCGCGAGCGGCGCGAGCGCTGCGATCGCCGCAACCCGCAGCGCACTCTCTTCGGCCTGCGTCCGCGTCAGATCGACCGGATTCCCTTCGGCGGGATCGGAGTCGTCGACGAGCTTGTCGGCGTCGTCGATCGCCTTGCGGATCTTCTCGACGGACGCCACGATCGTCGGTTCGTCGCCGGCAAGCGGATACTGCGCGGGCGCTAGGAGCGCGTCGATCTTCGCCTGGGCTGCGGACTCGATGTGGCCGTTGCGTCCGGCTTTCGCGTCGTCGACGAACCCTGCGAGCATCTTGGTCGTGACGGTGTCGACGTATGTCGTTCGCAAGATCCCTTGCGGATCGATCACGAACGTCGTTGGGAAGTACCGGATGTCGTAGGCTTTCGAGAACGAGCCGTCGTCGATCGCCTGCGTCCAGCCGATGTTCTTCGCGGCAACGAACGCCTTCACGAGCGGCGCCTTCTCGCTCGAGTCGATCCCGACGAAGACGACGTCGGGCCCCGCGAGCTCCTTGTGCGCCGCGATCAGGTCCGGCGTCTCGAGCCTGCAGGGCGGGCACCACGTCGCCCACGAGTTCACGACGACCGTCTTGCCGCGCAGGCTCGCGAGGGTCACGCGTTTCCCGTCGATCGTCGGCAGGTCGAAGCCCGGAGCGATCTGGCCGACCACGGGCCCGGGCGGCGGCGGAGCCGGCTCGGCGGGGAGCGGGCCGCAGACCCCCAGCGTTATGGCGGCGGCAATGGCAAAACCGGCGAACGCAGCGTTCTTCATGCGTTTCTTAGAACGGCAGAGATCGGCGCAAAGTTGCCTCGCCTTACGCCTCGTCGCCGGTCGCGACGATCCCGATCGATTCGACCATCAGCACGACGCTGCGCCGCGGCGAGCGCGGCCGATGCATGACTCCCTTCGGCACGGTGAAGCCTTCGTGCAGGCGCAGCTCGACCGGGTCGCGACCTTCGACGTCGAGCGTGAACCCGCCGTCGAGCACGAGAAAGAACTCATCCTGGTCGACGTGCTTGTGCCACGGAAATTCTCCCTCGAAAATGCCGAGCCGAACGACCGCATCGTTGACGGTGGTCAACGTTTGGTTGAACCACGGCTGATTGTTCGCTATTTCGGCCGGAATATCGATGAGACGAAGGCTTCCGTATTTGACGTCATCGTTGACGCGAAAATTCGCAGGTAGCTCTTGTTGCTGCACGGTCCTGATCCTCCGTACGGTAGTATAGCGCTCAGACGCGCAACTTGTAACCGGCCGCAGTCATCGTCAGCGCGGCGGCGAAAGCCACCGCCGACAACGATCCGACGATCCCCAGCGAGAGGACGAGGCTCACGTCGCTGCGTCCCGTGAACGAGTACCGGAAGGCGTCGATCATGTAGAACATCGGGTTGAAGAGCGAGACCTGCTGAACGAGCGGCGGCAGGAAGCGGATCGAGGTGAAGACCCCCCCGACGAAGACGAGCGGCGTGATCACGAACGTCGTGAAGATCGCGATGTGATCGAACTTCTCGGCCATGAGCCCGAAGACGATCCCGATCGACGTGAACAAAACCGCTACCATCGACACGACGAGCGCGTACAAGAGCCAATCGCGCGGACCCGTGTGGACGAGGGCCAGCCCGAGAACCGTGATCAGCCCTGCGATCAAAAACGACCGCGCGATCCCAGCCAGCACGAAGCCCAGGACGATCTCCAGGGCAGACATCGGTGCGATCAAGAGCTCCTGAATGTGATTCAGGAAACGGCCCTGGAAGACGCTGCTTCCGGTCTCACCGTACGCCGAATCGATCACCTGCAACATGATCAGGCCGGGGATGAGAAAGGCCGCGTACGGGACGCCTTGCGTGTTTCCGATTCGGCTCCCCAGCGCAAGACCGAAGACGAAGACGTACAGAACGGTCGTGATGATCGGCGGCCAAATGACCTGGTTGATCACGACCCACGTCCGCTTCATCTCGCGCTTGATCAGCGTCCACAGCGCGACGGGATTCTCGAGCGTGAACGCGCCCGCGCCAATCATCGTTTGATCAGCTCCAAGAAGACGTCTTGGAGCGAACGGTTTCCTATGAGGTCTCGGGTCGACTCACGAGCGGCGATCCGGCCGCGTTCGATGATCGCGATGTTGCGGCATAGCGCTTCGGCTTCTTCCAGATAGTGCGTCGTCAGAAAGATCGTCGTTCCGCTGCGATTCAGCTCGCGAACGAAATCCCACAGCTCGAGGCGCAATTCGACGTCGACCCCAGCGGTCGGTTCGTCGAGGATCAAGAGGCGCGGCTGGTGGATCAGCGCGCGCGCCAGCGTCAAGCGGCGCTTCATCCCACCCGAGAGCCGCGTGTAGAAGACGTTCGCCTTCTGGGCGAGCCCGAACCGCTCGAGGAGCTCGTCGGCGCGCCGCCGCAGTGCGGGCCCGCGCAAGCCGTAGTAACCGCCTTGATAGATCAAGATGTCGCGAATCGAAAGATACCGGTCGAAATTGTATTCCTGCGGCGCCAACCCGACGAGAGCCCGGGCTTGGCGCCATTCGCGGACGACGTCGTAACCGAAGAGGCGGATCGAGCCTTCCTGAAACGACGCCAAGCCGACGACGGCGTTGATCGTCGTCGTCTTTCCGGCGCCGTTCGGCCCCAAGAACCCGAAAAAATCGCCTTCTTCGACTGCGAGCGAGACGCGATCGACGGCGGTGAGATCTTCGTACCGTTTGACGAGGCCTTCGATCTCGATTGCGGCGCTCACGGGACCGGCCCGGAGATCCGACCGTACCGAGCACGCTCGAACGTCTTGATCACGTCTTTGACGTTCGGCATTCCCGACTTGCGGAGCTGGCGCACGACTTTATCGCGATCGAAATCGACGCGACGCTGCTTGATCTCCCAGCCGCTTTCCCGACGGGTAAGGATCGTGTACGCAGCGCGAAGGTCGGTGTCTTTCGGAATCCCGACCGAGGCGACGTTGACGAGCGTCCTTCCGCGCCAGGTGCGGACGTACGGCAGGTGCAGGTGCCCGAAGATTACGATCGTCTCCGGGACTTCGCCGAAGTAATGTTCGAGCGTTGCGTCGTCGGCGTCCGGCCACACGTGTTCGTCGTCCGTCAACGGGTTTGCGTGGAAGACGTGCAAGCCGTCTTCGAACGTGAGACTCGCGGGAAGCTCCCGCAAGAACGTCAACCATCGCTCGCCGAGCTCTCGGCGCGTCCACGCGATGCGCTCGGCTTCTTCGTTATCGAAGAGCGCGAGCGGCTCCGAGCAGACATACCGATCGGTGTTGCCGCGCAGCATCTTGGCCCCACGGCGAGTCAGCATTTCCAGCACTTCAGCCGGGCGCGGGCCGTCGAGGCAGTAGTCGCCCGCGCCGACGACGACCTCGGCGCCGCCTTGCGCGTCGAGATCGTCGAGGCATGCCTGCAGCGCACGGCTGTTACCGTGAATATCCGAGAAGATCGCGTACCGCAGGTCAGCCTCGCTTCAACGGAAGGACGAGCGACGACGGTCCCGCCCCAACCTTTCCAAACTCCCACAAATCGATCGCGACGACGTCGATCTTCGCCTTGCGCAACGTTGGAAGTGCGACGCGAAAACGCAGGTTGGCGAGCACCCGCCGCGGCGCCAGCGGAAGGACGCCGGCACCCGACTGCTCGCCCAAGGGAATCGGAATCACCTTGACGTTCGTACCCAACGGCGCGAGATCGACGAAGTCGGGAGCGCCGATCGCCACGTCTTCATCCACGAACGTCAGGACGTCCGTCAATCGCCGGATCTCGGGCGCGAGCGCGAGCTCGACGAGGCGGATCCCGGAAATGCCGAGGATCGAAGAAAGCTGAGACCGGCCGAGCGTATTGCTGCGTTGACCCGAGCGAGGGACGCCGACGTAGGCAACATCGCCCGCGAGCGCGACGTCGCCCCCGTCGAGCAGCCCCGGCGCATCGATTCGGCCGGCGATCGGGATTCCGTACTCCTGCAACCAGGACTCGATGGCGGCGATCTCCCTGCGACGCTCGATCTTGTGCGGCCGTAAGAGGATCGCTCCGTGCTCGAGGACGAGCGCGCAATCGGCCGGGAAGCTCGCGTATCCCGTGTCGTCGCGGAGTTCCGGCTCGTGAACACGCACGCCGCAATCACGGAGCGTCCCCACGAGGATGTGGTGCTGCTCGATTGCGCGGCCCACGATCGGGCTCGGCTCCCCTTGCATCGGAGCGAGCCGGTCGAGTGCCTCGCCGGGTCGCACGACCAGCACTTCACGAAGTCTCCCGACGAAAACGTCTTTTTCGGTCACGCCGCGCTCATTCGCCGCCCCGGTCGCGCACGACTGCGAGCGCGCGTGCGAAGAGGGCGCCCTGCATCGCGGCATATTCGGAGGGCCGATAATGGAGGCGCTCGCGCGCGAGCCGGTCGGCCCGTCGCGACAGGTCGACGAGCGTACCGGTCCTGACCGGATCGGCGTCGGCTGCGGACTGATCGATCCCCTCGAGCAGCGCGGCGATGCGGATCCCTTCGGCGCTCGCGGTCTGCGTGGCGACGGGTTTCGCCGTGTACGGTGCGAAGTTCGGGCGCGCCGTGAAGAAATCTGCCAAGTCGGTCGCCAAAAGCTCGCCGAGCGAGAGCGGCGGCAAACCGAGCAGCTCTTCTTCCGTTTTGAGGACGCTCGCCGTCGAGAGATGACGATGACCGACGAAGCCGCGCTTCGCGTAGGGTGAGACCACGACCGCGTAGCTTCGTTCTACGTTGACGTGATCGCGGGTCGATTGCGAGTCGTCCGGGAGGACGAAGATCGCCGTGTCCTTCCAGATCGGCATCCGCGTGATGTGCGAGACGATGATCCCGAGCGCGCGATCACCGTCGGCGACCTCTTCGGCGAGCGGCGGGATGAATTTCCCAAATCCGCCGTGATCGTCCGGGAGCCAAACGAACGTGTAGCGCGGGGTTTTGTCTTCTGCGGCAAGCAGGTCGAAGTCGCGTACGAATTCGCGGGCCCGGCGTTCGTCGCGAATCCGCAGGTTCCAACCCGGGTACCGCAAATCGACGTGACCGCGCAAGATCGCGGGGGCCGGAGCGTCGAGCGAATACAGCCCGCCCAAGCCCGAGGTGGGGGCGGTGCGATCGTCGACGTCGACGAAGTTAGGATCGTCGACCTTCGGATCGGCGTTCGAGCCTTCGTCGTAGCCGCTTTGCCGAACGAGATCGCCGTAATCGCGATAGCTGAGCTTGTGGAGGGCGAGCGAGTTGAAAATGTATCCGAAGCGCGGGTAGTCTTCGGGATCTTCGTTCTTATTGATCAGAGGACGGCGCCCTTTCCGCACGAGCAACGTTCGCTCGGTGAAATCGCTCGCGATCCCGCCCAACACGAACTGGTGGCCCGCGTCGGATTCTTGGGCGTCCGAGTAAAAGTTGTCTGCGACGCCGTACGTGCGAGCGAGAGCGTGCAGATTCGGCGTGACCGTTGCATCGAAGGAAACGAGCGAAGGATCGCCGTTGCCGTGCTGCCGTCCCGCTCCGTCGACGAGATCGCCGAGCATCGAATCGAACGTCTTGTTCTCTTCGAGGATTACAATGACGTGCTTGAGCTTCTTGCTCGCGCCGCTCCCGAGCGGTGGGACTACGTCGTTGCGAGCGAGCGTCTTCGAGACGCGCGTCGATCCGAGGGTCGCGTACGTTTGATGACCGAGCTCGAGCCCGGCGAGGTCGATCCGCTCGAGGGTCGACCAAACCGCGTTGCTATCGATTGCGACTGCGAGCACTCTCCCGTTCGGCGCGAGCGCGATCGGTTTGTCGCCTACGAACGCGGGGTCGGCGCCGAAGCCTTTTGCGTTCGTCACGAACAGGGTTCGCTCGTCGCCGGAGAGCGCGAGCGCGGTCGGATACCATCCGGTTGGGATCAAACCCAGCCGGCGAAGTCGTGCGGGAACGCGCGCGTCCAAGACCGCGACTGCGTTGAGCCCGGCGAGCGCGACGTAGAGCCGGCCGTCGCGGCCCAGCGCGAGCGCGCTCGGCTGCGTCCCGTACGGTCCGCGCGGAAACAGCCGCAGATCGAGCCCGTCGATCACGTGAGGTGCAGGTTGCAATGCGACCACCGCGATCCGGTCGACGTTTGCGAGCGCGACGAACGCGTAGCTTCCGTCGCGAGTCACGACGACCGCGTTGGGATGCGCGCCTCCGGCGATCCGCAATCCGTCCGGCGCGCGATCGAGTGCGAGCGCACCGGGGAACACGCGCGCGAGGCCGGCGGGCGACGCGGCGAGATCGCCGCCGGCGGCGACGGGGACGAACGAGAGCGACGACGCCTGCGTCGAGTCCGCAGGCGGCGTCCGGAACGGTGGAATCGGAACGGGCTGAGGAAGGACGCCGTAGCGCATCAACCCCTCGTTGCAGACGAGCAGCTCGTCCGCGGACGGCGTGAGCGCCGCGCCGAACGGAAAGAAACCGACCGGTCGTGTCGTCAGCAAACGGCGAGCGCGAAGATCGATCGCGCTCACCGTCGAGGCGAGGTTGTTGACGGCATACGCAATCGCGCCGTCGGCCGAAAGGACGAGCGTCCCCGGAAACGTCTTCCCCGCATCGGCGAAAAGCGGATCGATCGGACCTGGGATTGCGATGCGAGCGTCGGGGACGAGCTTCCCTTCCGGCGAAAGAATGAAGGTACTGACCGAGTCGTTTCCGCCGCCGGCGACCGCGACCAGCGTCCGCTGCGGCGCGGCTGGATCTCGAGTCGCGACGATCCCACTGAAATACGTCGCATCTTCCGAGACGTATTGACTGACGACGCGCATCGTATCGACGTCGACGACCGAGAGCGAGTAGCCGCCGGCAATCGACGGGTCGAGAAGGCTGCGCGCGTCGCCGAGCCGTTCGTCGTCGTTGCTGACGATCGCGAAGCGGCCGTCCGGCGTTAGCGCGACGCCGAGCGCGTTCATCCCCACGACCGCGCTGCGACCCTGCGGTCGAATCAAACGGCCGGAAGGAAGAACCGCTGAAAACGGATCGGTTCCGAAGTGACCCGCCGGAAGGTTTTGCGCCGGCGCCTCATACACGACGGCCGCCCCGGCTTGCGAGAAGGCTTGCAGCAGCAGGACCACGAGCGCGCCCGTCAGCGCGCGGCAAAGGCGAGCGAGCACCGGTGGTTAGGGGCGGTCCAGTCGATAGCCGATCCCGCGCACGCTCGCAATCGCGAGGCTCGCGCCGGTCTCGGCCAGCTTCTTGCGCAAGGCGGCGACGTGAACGTCGACGACTCGCGTCGGGACTCCGGAGACGTCGTTCCAGACGTGCTCGAGAATCTGCGCTCGCGTCAGGAGCCTCCCCTCGGCTTCGCCGAGATACCACAGCAGGCGAAACTCGAGCGCGGTGAGGGCGACGCTGCGTTCGCCGTTTTGGAGGACGTGCAGATCGCGGACGAGCGTCGCGTTACCGATCGTCAACCGTCCCTGCGATTCTCGCTGCACCTGGCGGTCCCGCCGGCGCAGAAAAGCCTCGACGCGTGCGACGAGCTGCGTAGGCGAAAACGGCTTGGTGATGTAGTCGTCGGCGCCCAGGCCGAGTCCGCGCAGGATATCGTCTTCGCCCGCGGCGGCGCTGACCATCAAGATGTACGCGTCGCTGCTGTTCGAGAGCGACGTGAGGACGTCGAGGCCCGAGATGTCGGGGAGGCCGACGTCGAGGAGAACGACCTCGGGGATCCACTGGGCGGCGAGCTCGAGCGCTTGCGCGCCGTTCGGCGCGATTTGTACGGCGAAGTTCGCCCGCTCGAGAATCGTTCGCTCGAACGCCGCAATATCGGGGTCGTCCTCGACGACCATGACGCGCGAGCCGCTCACGACTCAGACGAGAGCTGCCGCGTGATCTTCTTCCGCGACGACGATCGCGCGGCGCGCAACCCCGTCCTCGACTGCAGCGTGGGTAACGGCCCGCGAAACCGCTTCCATCACGCGCGTATCGAAAACGCTGGGGATGATATACTCGGCGCTGCGTTCTTCGCCGACGATCCCCGCGATGGCACGAGCCGCCGCGAGCTTCATGTTGTCGGTTATCCGGCGCGCGCGGCAATCGAGCGCGCCGCGGAAGATCCCCGGGAAGGAAAGGACGTTGTTCACCTGGTTCGGATAGTCGGAACGTCCCGTCGCCATCACGGCCACGTACGGCGCCGCGACCTCCGGCATGATCTCGGGAGTAGGATTCGCCATCGCGAAGACGATCGGATCGCGTCCCATCCCCTGCAGGTCCGCGGCTTCAAGAATCCCGGGCCCCGAGACGCCGATGAACGCGTCCGCTCCCTTGAGGACGTCCCGCAACGAGCCGCGCCGATTCTCGCGATTCGTGTTTTGCGCGAGCCACGTCAGATGAGTGCGGTCGTAGCGCTCGCTCCGATTGATCGCGCCGCCCCGGCCCGAAGCGATGATGTCGCCGACGCCCGCCAACTGCAGCAGCTTGATCGTCGCGGTCCCGGCCGCGCCCGTTCCGCCGGCGACGACGATCCGCATATCGGCTAAGTCTTTACGGACGACGGCCGCGGCGTTGATCAACGCGGCGAGCGTAACGACGGCGGTTCCGTGCTGATCGTCGTGCATCACGGGGATGTCGAGCGCTTCGATGAGTTGGCGCTCGACCTCGAAGCAGCGCGGCGCCGCGATATCTTCCAAGTTCACCCCGCCGAAGATCGGAGCGATCCGAACGACCGTCTCGACGATCTCGTCGACGTCCTTCGTGTCCAGACAGATCGGCCACGCGTCGATGTCGGCGAACTTTTTGAAGAGCATGCACTTGCCTTCCATCACCGGCGCCGCACCGAGCGGACCGATGTCGCCCAGACCAAGGACTGCGGTCCCGTCGGTGACGACGGCGACCGTGTTGCGCTTGATCGTGAGCTGGAACGCTTTGCTGGGATCGGCCGCGATCGCCATCGAGACGCGGGCGACGCCCGGCGTGTAGACCATCGAGAGGTCGGCGCGCGTCTTGACGGGGACTTTTGGTTCGATTTGAATTTTGCCGCCGAGATGCGCTAAGAAGGTGCTGTCGGAAGCGCTTACGATCTTCGCTCCGCGAAGGCGCTCGATCGCGGTTCGGACGGCGCTCGAAATCTGCTCGGAGGGGACCGTGATCGTAACGTCGCGCGTCGCGCTCGTCTTGGTCACGGAGCGCACGTCGACGGCGCCGATCACGCCGCCGGCGTCGCCGACCGCGGAGGCGAGCTCGCCGAAGGCACCCGGATGATTGGGGGTCTCGACGCGAATGATGAGCGTTATTCCGATCGCCGCTGAGCTCATAACAGGGACCCTATTGGCGGAGGCCTTGGGCGCTCCTCGCGACCGCCGGAAGCTCGAAACCCGCCCAGCTTTCCAGCACGCGCGCGACGTTCGTGAAGTCGGCGTCGCTGCCGAACTGCGCCTTTGCCAAGAGCCAGTGCTCTTCCGAC
>JAFAMS010000305.1 GCA_019233165.1 Vulcanimicrobiota bacterium
TGATGTTCGGCTCGATCGAGCACGACGAGGAGCGAATCGAGCACTTGGACGTCCTGCGCCGGCTTCAGGACGAAACCGGCGGCTTTACCGCATTCATCCCCTGGTATTACGTGCCGTGGAAGACGCCGCTGCGCGGCAAGGAGTCGACCGGCCTCGAGTATCTGCGCGTCCTCGCAATCTCGAGGCTCTATCTCGACAACTTCGCACACTTGCAGGCCTCCTGGCTCACGCCGGGCCTGAAGATGGGTCAGCTCGCGTTGTTCTTCGGTTGCGACGACATGGGCGGGACGATCATCGAAGAACGCGTCGTCAAGGACGCGGGTTCGACCAACGAAGCGACGCGCCGCCAGCTCGAAGAGATCATCGTGGGAGCCGGATTCCGTCCGCAGATTCGCGACACGTACTGGAATGTGCGCGAAGACGTGAGCCTGGCGACCGCGGGCTAAGCCGCTTCGCGGATCGTCCCCGCGCCGAGCACTTCGGCGTCGTCGAGCGCGAAGAGCGCGACGAGCTGACCCGGCGTCGCGGCGCGAACGGGCTCGCGAAAACGCAGCGAGAGAAGGCCGCCGTCGTAGTGCGCCGTAGCGCGAACGGGCCTGGCGCGATAGCGGATCATCGCGAGTACTTCGGCGCCGCCGGCGAGACGCTCGGGCCGGATCAAGTTGACTTCGTCGGCGACCAAGCCGTTGGCGGTCAGATCGGATTCGTCGCCGATGACGATGGTGTTCGTCGCCGCGTCGATCCGCGTGACGTACCGGCGCTTCGACGCCCCGCCGATCCCCGCGCGCTGACCGACCGTGTAACGCGCGACGGGCGCGTCGACGCCGTGGCGCGCGAGGACGTCGCGATAGTCGCCGCCTTCGACGAAGCAGATGTCCTGCGACTCAGGCTTGTCGTGTACCAACAGTCGCATGCGCGCTGCGTGCGCGCGCGTCTCCTCTTTCGTCAGGTGCCCGAGCGGGAGAAGGAGTCGCGCCAACTGCTCGGGGGAAAGCTGCGCGAGCGCGTACGCCTGATCTTTCTGCGGCGTCCCGCGGAAGAGGTGCACGCCGTCGTCGCGCCGCTCGACGCGCGCGTAATGTCCGGTTGCGACGAGATCGGCCCCCAGGCGGTCGGCGTACGAGCGCAGCGTCCCGAGTTTCACGAAATTGTTGCAAGCGACGCACGGGTTCGGGGTGCGTCCGCTCGCGTATTCGCGTACGAACCGGTCGATGACGTCGCGGCGAAACGCTTGTTCGAAATCGAGGACGTAGTGCGGGATTCCGAGCGTCGCGGCGCTACGCCGCGCGTCGTCGAAGTCGTCGGCGCCGCAGCACGACTTGGCGTACGAGGGCTTCGTCGGCGCGTACATTTTCATCGTAACGCCGATTACTTCGTAACCGGCTTCGACCAGCAAGCCGGCAGCGACGGCCGAATCGACCCCGCCGCTCATCGCGGCGACAACCCTCGTTTTCTTGCGGCTCATCGTCCTCCCAGCTTCAACCGAAGGAATTGGGCGCCACAGGAATGCCCCCTAGCGGCGCTAAGAATCTTGAAATGCCGCTGCTCGGCGATGAGTTTCGTGCTGCCCGCGAGGCGCGGCGTTTGTCTCTTTCGGACGTGGCCGAGCAAATTCACATCCGCGCCACCTATCTTGAAGCGATCGAAGGGGAGGACTGGGCCGCGATCGGGGCTCCGGTGTACGTCCGGGGCTTCATCCGAACGTATGCGCGTTTCTTGGGGATCGACCCGGAGCGAGCCGTCGAGGTCTTCAACCAGGCGGTCCCTTCGCCGCCGCCCACCAAGCAGTACGGCATCTCGGCGGCCGCCGGCGCTGCCCCCTCGCGCGGGAAGGGACCGTCGATCCGGGTTTGGCTGGCCGCCGCGCTTGCCCTCGCCTTGGTCGCCTACGTCGGGTACGGCTACTATCAATTGAAGGCGGGAGCCCCGCACGTCGCCGTCACCAGTGCGCCGCTCGGGGCAACCGCGACCGACGTCCCCGGGGCGTCGCCGTTGCCGGCCTCGGTCGCCTCTCCCGAAGCGCCGACCCCTACCGAAGAGCCCTCGACCCCTTCGCCTTCCGCGACCAGGCAGGCCGTCAGCCTGCGGTTCACGCAAGTCTCGTGGCTCCGTGCGACGGTCGACGGCAACGTCGTTCTCGAGGGCGAGTTTCCGGCCGGAACCGTCCGCGACTTCCACGGGAAGCACATTCATCTGCTCGTCGGCAACGCCGGCGGCGTCGAGGTCACGACGCCGAATGCAGCGCCCAAGCTCATGGGAGCGCCCGGGGAAGTCGTCGAGCGCGATTACGTGTTGAGAAAGTAGCAATGGCGGATTCTTCGTTCGACGTCGTCAGCCGCATCGACGGCCAAGAGCTCGAGAACGCGCTCAATCAAGCGCGCAAGGAAATTCAAGGCCGATTCGACTTCAAGAACTCGAAGACGACAATCGAAAACACCGACAAAGAGATTACGATCGTCGCCGACGACGAGCTCAAACTCAAGAACGTCATCGACATCATTCAGTCGCGCGCGATCAAGCGGGGAATCTCGCTCAAAGCCTTCGAGTACGGCGCGGTCGAGCCGGCGTCGCAGAATACGCTGCGGCAAAAGATCGCGCTCAAGATGGGCATCCCGAAAGAGAAGTCGAAGCCGATCTTCGACGCGATCAAGAATTCAAAGCTCAAGGTGCAGGCGCAATTGCAGGGCGATCAAATCCGGGTCTCCGGCAAGTCGAAGGACGACCTGCAGAAGGCGATCGCGCTGCTGAAGACGCTCGACTACGAGCTGCCCCTGCAGTTCATTAACTATCGGTAGGGGCGTAGTCTGAGAATTCGCTGAGAAGATCGGCCCGTCCAAATGACTGTAGCCTTTCGGGCAAAACGGTGGTAAGGTAAACCGTCGTGCCCAAGTTTACGCTCGTCTCCCTGGGGTGTGCGAAGAATCTCGTCGACTCCGAAGTCATGATCGGAAAGCTCGGCGGCGCAGGCTGGGAGCTGGTCCCCGATGCGGCGGAGGCCGATGCGGTCGTCGTCAATACGTGCGCTTTCATCGATCCGGCCAAAGCCGAATCGACACAGGTGATCCTCGAGCACGCGCAGGCGAAGCGCCCAGACCAACGGTTGATCGTCGCCGGCTGCCTCTCGCAGCGCTTCGGCGCGCAATTGCAGGAACTGATTCCGGAGATCGACGGCGTCGTCGGAACCGGCGCATACGCCGGGATCGCGAGTCTTCTCGACGAGGCTTTTGCCGGTCTGCGCCCCGTGCGGCTCGCCTTCGAAGCCGAGCCCGAGCACGATTTCTTACCGCGTTTGATTACGACGCCGCGCGCGACCGCGTATCTGAAGATCGCGGAGGGATGCGACCACCCGTGCACGTTTTGCATCATCCCGCAACTTCGCGGCGCTTTCCGCTCGCGCTCGGAGGAATCGATCCTCGCCGAGGCTCGGGCGCTCGCAGGCGCCGGCACGCGCGAGTTGATCTTGATCGCGCAAGACACGTCGATGTGGGGGCGCGACCGCGGGATACGGCGCGGCGGCTTGGCGCGGCTTCTCGAACGGCTGAGCGAGATCCCGGAGATCGAATGGATCCGCCTGCTCTACCTTTATCCGGCGACGGTAGACTCCGAGCTGATCGATGCGATCGCCGCGCTCCCGAAGGTCTGCAAGTACATGGACATGCCGCTCCAGCACGCGCATCCCGAGATGCTGCGTGCGATGCGGCGGCCGTCGAGCGGCGAGCGCTACTTAGAGATCGTCGATGAGTTTCGCGCGCGCGTTCCCGGGATCACGATGCGCTCGACGTTCATCGCCGGCTTCCCCGGCGAGCGCGAAGAGCACGTCGCCTACCTGGAGGAATGGCTCCGGCGAGCGCAGCTCGATCGCGTCGGATTCTTCGCCTACAGCCGGGAAGAGGGTACGCCGGCGGCCGCGCTCGGCGATCAGGTCCCCGAAACGGTGAAGCGCCGGCGCCTCGTCAGGCTCCGCGAGACGCAGCGTCTCGCGTCGGAGCGCGCG
>JAFAMS010000518.1 GCA_019233165.1 Vulcanimicrobiota bacterium
CGCGCGTTCGATCCGCTACGGGATGATGGTCGACAACGTCGTCTCGATCGACGCGATCCTCGCCGACGGCTCGCGGGCGACGTTCGGCGCGGTCGAAGCGCGCGACGGCGGTCCGCTGATCGAACGCGTGCGAGCGATTGCGGCAAGCGAGGCCGACGAGCTCGACCGCCGCTTCCCCAAAGTGATGCGTCGCGTCGGCGGCTACAATCTCGATGCGGTCAAGCCCGGCGCGTTCAACGCGGCTAAGCTGCTCGTCGGCTCCGAAGGGACGCTCGCGTTCTTTACGAGCCTCGAGCTTGCGTTGCAACCACTTCCCCGCGCGCGTGCGCTTGGGGTTTGCAATTTCCCACGCTTCTACGATGCGATGGCGGCGACGAAGGAGCTCGTGAAGACCGGTCCCGACGCCGTCGAGCTCGTCGACCGGACGATGCTCGAGCTCTCGCGCGGAATCCCGGCGTTCGCGCCGACGATCGAGCGGTACGTCGCGGGCGCACCCGATGCGATTCTGCTGGTCGAGTTTTCCGGCGAAGATCCGTCCGCGCTGCGCGCCAAGCTGGACGAGCTCGAGGAGCGGATGAGCGAGCTTGGATTCCCTGGTTCGGTCGTCAAAGTCACCGATGCCGCCGCCCAGGCCGAGATTTGGTCCGTGCGCTCGGCCGGCCTGAACATCATGACGTCGATGAAAGGGGACGCGAAACCCGTTTCGATCATCGAAGACTGCGCGGTCCCGCTTGACGATCTTCCCGAGTACACCGAGCGGTTGACGCACTTGTTCGAGCGCTACGGGACGTACGGGACGTGGTACGCACATGCGTCGGTCGGTTGCCTGCACGTTCGTCCGGTCCTGAACGTGAAAGCCGGGGAGGACGGCGGCAAGCTCCGCGCGATCGCCGAAGAGGCGTTCGCGATCGTGCGCGAGTACGGGGGCTCCCACTCCGGCGAGCACGGCGACGGGATCGTCCGCTCGGAGTTTCACGAAGCGATGTTCGGATCGCGTTTGGTCCGCGCATTCGAAGAGATCAAGGATGCGTTCGATCCGAACGGCGTCTTCAATCCGGGGAAGATCGTGCGCGCACCCCGGATGGACGACCGTTCGCTCTTCCGCTACGGGCCGGAGTACGCACCGCTCGACCTGACGACGCAGCTCGATTGGTCGGAGTGGGGCGGATTTGCCGGCGCCGTTGAGATGTGCAACAACAACGGCGCCTGCCGTAAAGCCGACGGTGTGATGTGCCCCTCCTACATGGTGACGCGCGACGAAGAGCACGTCACGCGTGGTCGCGCAAACGCGCTGCGGCTCGCGCTCAGCGGCCAGCTCGGCCCGGAAGCGCTGACCTCGGAGGAGATGTACGAGGTCCTCGATCTCTGCATTTCGTGCAAAGGCTGCCGCCGCGAGTGTCCGACCGGCGTCGACATGGCGCGGATGAAGATCGAATTCTTGCACGCCTACCGCAAGCGCCACGGCCGGCGGATGAAGGATCGCGTCGTTGCCGAACTGCCGCGCTACGCCCCGCTGCTGGCGTACGCGAGCCTGCCGGTCCGCTTCGCCAATCGATTCGCACGCCGTGCGCTCCCGGTTCCTTCTATGCGCCCGTTCCGCGACGACAGGCTGCGGCGCAAAGGGGAACCGCCGCTCGGCGAGGTGCTCCTGTTCGTCGACACGTTCACCCGCTATTTCGAGCCCGAGAACGCGCGGGCCGCGGTTCGCGTGCTGCAAGCCGCAGGGTACGACGTGATCTTCCCGCCGGTGCGCGGGCGGCCGCTCTGCTGCGGCCGCACGTACCTGGCCGGCGGGATGGTCGAACGCGCGCGCGCCGAGATTGCGCGCACGGTCTCGGTCCTTGAGTCGCAATCGTTCGCCGGGATCCCGGTCGTCGGTCTCGAGCCGTCGTGCCTGCTCACGCTTCGCGACGAATTCCTTGCCGTGCTGCCGGGCGAAGCAACGCGAAGGCTCGCCGCGCGCGCACTGCTGTTCGAAGACTTTCTCGTCAGAGAACGTCGCGAAGGCCGGTCAAAGCTCGAACTGCAGCCGCTTAGGGAAACGAAAGCGCTCGTCCACGGACACTGTCATCAAAAAGCGTTCGGCGAGATGCCGAGCGTACTCGAAGCTTTACGGATGATCCCCGCGCTCGACGTCTCGCTCGTCGAATCGAGCTGCTGCGGAATGGCGGGAAGCTTCGGCTACGAGCCGGAGCACTACGACGTCTCGGTCGCGATGGCCGAACGCTCGCTCCTACCCGCGGTGCGCGCCGCCTCGACTGAAACGCTCATCGTAGCCGACGGAACGAGCTGCCGAGCGCAAATCGCCGATCTCTCGACGCGTCGAGCCGAACACGCGGTGCACCTTTTCGACCGCGCACGGATGAAGTGACGCCGCGTCCGCGCGCGGGTTTTACGCCGGCGCCGCTGCTGCCAGCCAGCTATCGAGCTTTGCGAAGAGTGCTTTCTTCTGTTCGTCGTCGAGTGGGACGAGCGGCGGGAGCGTTCGTTCCCAGCGGTCGTCGCCGCTGATCCGCGCTTGGACGGCGCGCGTGGCGGCGATTATCGGGAATGCGGAGACCGCGTTGCGCAGTTCCGCGACGCGCGCTTGCCGCTCCGGCGCTTCGGCGTCGTTCGCCGACCACGCGGCTTGCGCCTCAGGCGCGGTGACGTTCGCGCTCGCCGAGATGCAGCCGGCTAAGCCGGCGCGCCGAGCG
>JAFAMS010000372.1 GCA_019233165.1 Vulcanimicrobiota bacterium
AGAAGACGTTTTCGATCGAAGGGCTCGACGTGATGGTCCCGATGCTCGAAGAGATCATCAGCATGCTGGCCGACGACGGGACGAAGTCGGTGGTGATCGGCATGGCGCACCGCGGACGGCTCGCAACGATCGCGCACGTCGTCAACCGCCCCTACGAAGAGATCCTCGGCGAATTCGAGGCGGCGAAGCTGCGCGGCGAACAAGAAGAGGGGAACGACGCGCTCGGCGACGTCAAGTACCATCACGGCGCCGAAGGGACGTACACGACGCCGAATGGGACGAAGATCTCCGTCTTGCTCGCGAGCAATCCGAGCCACCTCGAAGCGGTAGACGGCGTCGTCGAAGGCGCTGCGCGCGCGTTGCAGACCGACCACGCGGTCAACCCCCCTTCGCTCGACGCGACGAAGTCGGCGCCGATCCTCATCCACGGCGACGCATCGTTCCCGGGTCAAGGCGTCGTCGCAGAGGTCTTCAATCTGCAGGCGCTTGCGGGGTACGAGACGGGCGGGACGATTCACATCATCGCGAACAACCAGCTCGGCTTCACGACCGATCCCGACCAGGATCGCTCGACGCGCTACGCGAGCGATCTCGCAAAAGGCTTCGATGTGCCGATCGTTCACGTCAACGCCGACGACGTCGAGGCGTGCATGAGCGCCGTCCATCTCGCGCTCGATTTCAAGACGAAGTTCGGGCGCGACGTCCTCATCGACCTGATCGGCTATCGCCGCTTCGGCCACAACGAGCAGGACGAGCCTGCCTACACGCAACCCGCGATGTACGAGCGAATCAAGACGCATCCCACGGTTCGCGAGCTCTTCGCCGCGCATCTCGTCGCCGAAGGGACGATCACCGCGGAGCAAGCGCAGGGTCTGGTCGACGCCGCCTACGCGCGGCTCGCCGAGCAGCACGAGGTCTCGAAGCAAAAGGCGAGTTTGCTGATCTCCAAGCACGCGACCGATTACGCCGCCGACGAGTCGGTCGACACGCAGGTCGTAAAAGAGAAGCTGCTTGCGTGGAGTCGCGAGCTCATCGCCGTCCCGGACGGCTTCGCGATCAATCCGAAGCTCGAGCGGCAATTCCAGAAACGCCAAGAGCAGCTCGAAGCGACCGGCGAGGTCGATTGGGGTTTGGCGGAATGGCTCGCGCTCGGCTCCCTGATCAGCGAAGGGACGCCGGTCCGCCTGACCGGCCAGGACTCAGAACGCGGGACGTTCAGCCACCGCCATGCGGTCTTGCACGACGCTCAGAGCGGCGCGAAGTACGTCCCGCTGCAGCATCTTTCGACCGCCAAAGCCTCGTTCGAGATCTACAACAGCCCGCTCTCCGAGTACGCGTGCATGGGCTTCGAGTACGGTTACAGCGTCGCGTCCCCCGAAGCGATGGTCCTTTGGGAAGCGCAGTTCGGCGACTTCGTCAACGGCGCGCAGATCATCGTCGATCAATTTCTCGCGGCCGGACTCGCGAAATGGGATCAGTCCTCGCGGCTCACGCTCCTCCTCCCGCACGGCTACGAAGGGATGGGTCCCGAACACTCGAGCGGCAGGATCGAACGCTTCTTGCAACTCTCGGCCGAAGGGAACGTGCGTGTCGCCGATCCCTCGACCGCAGCGCAGTACTTCCATCTCCTGCGGCTGCAAGCGCTCGAGAAGCACGGCTTCCCGATGGTCATCTTCACGCCGAAGTCGCTGCTGCGCAATCCCTCGTCGTTCGGGACGCTCGACGAGCTCGCGACCGGCTCGTTCAAGCAGGTGATCGACGACCCCAAGATGTCGCAAGAGCGCAAGGCGGTCGAGCGGATCATCCTGTGCACCGGGAAGATCTACCACGATTTGATCAACGACCCGAATTTCGCGAAGATGAAGAAGACCGCGATCGTCCGGATCGAGCTGCTCTCGCCGTTGCCGCGCAAGCAAGTGCTCTCGCTTCTCGAGAGCTATCCGAACGCAAACAAAGTCGTATGGGTGCAAGAAGAGCCGAAGAACATGGGCGCGCGCGCGCACGTGCGCCGGCGCCTCGTCGAGCGGCTCCCGAAGCGTTTCGCCGACATCGACTACATCGGGCGGCCGTATCGCGCCAGCCCCAGCGAAGGATACCCGGGTGCGCACGCGGTCGAGCAAGAGCGGATCATCCGCCTCGCTCTGAGCGAATAGCGGCTACTTCCCGCCGGCCTTTTCTTCTTCGTCGCCCCTCGGCGACCCGAAGATCGCTTGCGCCGCGGCGACGGCGAGCCCGGCTCCGATCGACGGGCCGAGCAGGTAGATCCAGCTCAAGTTCGCGATCCCGCCGAAGATCTGCGGCGCGAGCGTTCGCGCGGGATTCATCGACGCGCCGCTGACCGGGCCGAGGAAAAACCCGCACGCCGCGACGGTCAGACCGACGGCGATCGCCGCGTTCTTGCCGACCGTCGCTTCGTGTTCGGCGGCCGAGAGGATCACCGTCATCAGCAAGAACGTCGCGACGATCTCGGCGCCGAACGCGACGGTTTGCGAGTAGCCCGGCCCGGGATGGCTCGCGCCGAGCGCGACGCGGCTCCCCCACAGCGCGAACGCGAGCCCCGCGGCTCCGAAAGCGCCCGCAAACTGCGCGAGCCAATACGCGAGCATCGTGCGAACTTCGAAGACGCGCCGCAGTGCAAAACCGAGCGAGACCGCCGGATCGATGTGTGCGCCGGAGACCTCGGAAAACGCGTAGATGAGCGCGACGGTCCCAAAGCCGCGGGCGAGCCAACGCGAAACGTAGTCGACGTCGCCTCCGGCAAAAGCGAGGATGTCGACGACCGTCGGGACGAGCGTCGCAAAGAACGTTCCGACCAGTTCCGCGGCGAGTTTTTGCCAGATCGTCGGCGGAGGACGGCCGGAGCTCCGGGCTTGTGGTGAGGACTTGGCCGAGGCTCTCGCACTCCTTTCGCAGAGTGCCGTTCCCAGAGCACGCCTCGCTCAAAACGGGGTATTTCTGAGAGAATGAAGACCAAGCCGTCGCTGAAGTATCAAACGATCTCGCCGCAGCTCGAGAAGGACGGGCCCTACCACCTGCGCGTCGTCATCGAAACGCCGCGGGGGAGCCGCCATAAGTTCGCGCTCGACCCGGAGATCGGGGCATTCGTCCTCAAGGAAACGCTGGCGAGCGGACTCTCCTGGCCGTACGACTACGGGTTCATCCCCTCGACTCTAGCCGCGGACGGCGATCCCCTCGATGCGCTTGTGCTGATGGACGAACCGACATTTCCGGGCTGCGTTCTCCCGGTGCGCTTGCTCGGCGGGATCAAGATGAAAGAAGACGGGGTCGAAAATAACCGTTACATCATGTGCCTATTGCCGCGGGATGAAGCGTCGCTCAGCACCGACGACTACGAGAACATCTCCGACCTGCCGACGAAGCTGCTCCGAGAACTGGAAGATTTCCTGAAAGAATATTCCGAGGAGAAGGGCCACGACATCAAGATGAAAGGGATCTGCGACCGAAAGGCCGCCCTCGAGGATATCCTCGACGGCCGCAAGGCTTACGAGAAAAGTCAGGCCTGAGCGGTGTGCTCCGGAAGCGCGCGCCGCTTCGCGGAGAGCAGCACGATCCCGGCGGTGACGCGCGCGATGAGGCCGTCACCGATCTCGACATCTTCGATCGTCGCGCGGCAGCGAGCCACGACGCTCAGATACCCGGTTGCCGCCGCGTGGAGCGCGTCTTCGATGACGCCGCGCGGTTCGTCGACCTCGACCGTCACGAGCGGATTCTCGCGAATGAGTCGAGCAAGCCGCCCGCTTCTTGAGAAGTGCATGACAAATGCTTCGCCGGTGAAGGCGTACGTTTGCGCGACCACGTACGGCCACGGATCGTCGTTGATCGCCACCCTGCAGAAGCTCTGGCTCTCGAGCCAACCGCGAACCTCGTCCCAATCGGTCCAAGCCAGATCGGCGCGGCGCGTGTCGGGATGAAAAAACGGCGGTGTCGTCACTGGCTTGACACTACGGCGCGCGCAGGCCGGAGACCCCGCTTCGCACAACCTGGCGGAGTGGGGACGCTTTTGCTGGCGGCGGCGTTTGCTTTGGCCTGGGCCGGCTCGGTGAGCGGCGCCGAATCGGCGTCGGCTGAGCTCGAGCAGCTACGAGTGACGTGGGCGAAGGTCAGCGACTATCAGGCGACGATCGTCGCCCGCGAGACGAGCGGCAAGACGCAGCAAGAGCGCCGCTTTCACTTCAGCTATCTGCGCCCGGACCACGCGAAGGCCGAGATGCTCGACGGTCCCCTGCGGGGGATGGTCGCGATCTGGAACGGCGGCGAAAAGGTCGTGACGTATCACCGCGGTTTTCTCTCGGGCGTTCGGATCGCGTTCAACGTCCGTGACAAGTACGTCACCTCGCTGCGCGGGAACGGTCTCTCCTCGGGCGATCTCGGCGACGCCCTGAAGTGTTTCGCAGGCAAGATCGACGACGTTCGCGCGAACGAGGGCCCGACGGTCGACGGCGTCGAGACGGTCGAGCTGGTCTTAGATGGGAAAGGCGCGCCGCTGCACTGTCCGAACGACGGTGCGCTCGACGATCAGCAGATCACCAAGGACGTCATCGTCTTCGGCCGCACCACGCACCTGCCGATGCGCAGGATGCGGTTCGCGGGCGACGCGCAGGTCGAAGAGTGGGACCTCCTCGACCTGCGCATCAACACCGGCCTCTCATCGCAGGATTTTACCTAGCTCAGAACTGGACCGATTGATTCCCGCTGCGGGGATCGACGCGTTCCCAGTCGGTCCACTGGCTGTCGCCCTTCGACGGATCGACTTGGCGGCGCCAGAAGAACTGCAGATTGGTGGGATCGAGGGTAACGCTCTCGCCTTTGTTCAGTACCGCGTTTCCGAGCGGGACCGAGTCCGCAACCGTCGCGCCGGCGCGGACCTCGACGGTGACGGGCTGCGCGACGGTCGCATTCTTGATCGTGAGCGAGCCGTCGGCGAGGGCCGGCGCGGTCGCGGCGATCAAGCTGGTCGAGAGTGTCAAGAGCATGACAAAGAGACCACGTTTCACGTGGGATTCCTCCGGAATGGCGGATGAGGAGCAGCTCCTACTGAATGCGTAGGAGTCTTATGCTCACGTAGTACCGCAGGCGCATCCCGGTTTCAATGAACGGGCGATTAACCGGCGCTCAAATTATTCTCAAGCGCGCTCTTCACGACAACCTCAACGAGCGCGCCCGGCATGTGCGCCTCGACGACGATCTTTCGATTTTCCTCGGAGATGAAGCCGAGCTCGACCGCACGGTCGAACATCGCGATCAGCGGGTCGAAGTAGCTTGCGACGTTCAGCAGCCCGCACGGCTTGCGATGAAGTCCTAACTGCGACCAGGTGATGACCTCACAGAATTCTTCCAGCGTCCCGAAGCCGCCCGGAAGCGCGATAAATCCCGAGGCAAGCTCTCCCATGAACGCCTTTCGATCGTGCATGCTCTCGACGAGATGCAGCTCGGAAAGCCCCGGGTGGGCGACCTCGCGCTGCGCGAGTGACCTCGGAATGACACCGATGACCTCGCCCCCGAGCGAGCGCGCCGCGTCGGCGAGAACGCCCATGAGGCCGACGCGCCCGCCGCCGTAAACGATGCCGATGCCGCGGTCGACGAGGACGTTCGCAAGCTCGACCGCCGCGCCGGCGAATCGCGGATCGGCACCGGTCCGCGACCCGCAGAAAACGCAAAGGCGCACTAGGGAAGAAGGGGTTCGATGCGGTTGACGGCGCGCGAGAGCGCGATCTTGCGCAGGCCGTTGATCCCGTACCGCTGCATGTGCGCGCTCGCGCCGTGCGCCTCGAGCGCTGCCTGGTCCTTCCATTGTTCGTGGATCACGAACGTATTGGGGTCGTCCGAGTCGCGGTAGACGGTGTAGAACAGACAACCCGGCTCGGCGCGCGAGGCCGGCTGCATCTGCTCGAAATAGCCGATCGCCTCGTCGATCTTCTCCGGCGGAAAACTGTAGATCACGTTCAGGGCGATCACGCCTCGACGGCCTCTCCCGGCTGCGCGCCCGCACGTTCGAGCGCGGAATCGATCATCGTCTCGACGGCGCGCGGATCGGCCCAGCGCGCCTGCGCGGGGGACTCGAGGTCCTGGATCGGATCGAAGTACAGGAAATATTTCCCGGGCTTCACGCTCGGTGCGGTGTAAACCGCGATCCCGTTCTCGCGATCGTAGTATTCGAAGGAGTGCACGTCGCGTTTCCCGCCGCCGCCGGGGGCGTCGCAGACGAACGTCGGCGTGTTGAACCCGGCGGTCGAGCCGCGAACGTACTTTTCGATCTCGATCGCCCGCCCGATCGAAGTCCGCAGATCTTCGACGCCTTTGACGAGATCGTGCATGTACACGTAATAGGGATGAACGTTCACGTAGGAGAGTCGCTTGACGAGGAGTGCCATCGTCCGTTCGTCGTCGTTGACGCCGCGGATCAGGACGCTTTGGTTCCGAACGTAGACCCCCGCCTCGAAGAGGCGCTGCATCGCCCGCTGCGTGATCTGCGTGATCTCGGAAGGATGGTTGAAGTGCGTGTGCACGGCGACTTCTTTGCCCAGGCGCCGTCCCTCGGCTACAACCTTCGTAAGCGCGCCGACCCAGGCGTCGTCGGTGAGCAGCTTCATCGGCATCACCGCGGGGCCTTTGGTGGCGACGCGCATCCGCCGTACGTGCGGGATCGCGAGCAAGGCCTCGCCGATCAAGGCGATGCTTTTGGCCGGAAGCTGGTAGGCGTCGCCTCCCGAGATGACGATATCTTCGAGCTCCGGCCGCGAGGCGATGTAGTCGAAGATGCGCTGCCACTCCGCCGGCGTCGTGAGATGGACTTTTTCGACGTCGCCGGTATCGGGGCCGATAGCGTACGAACGCGTGCAAAAGCGGCAGTACACCGGGCAGGTTTGAAGCGCGATGAAGAGCGCCTTGTCGCCGTAGCGGTGCGTGAGCCCCGGAACCGGCGCGTCCTTCTGTTCGTGCAGCGAGTCGAGGGTGAGGCGCGGGTGGTCCGGCCGGAGGGCCGAGCGCAGCGGGATGAATTGACGCCGGATCGGATCGCGATGCGGATCGCTCCAATCGATCAGCGAGAGCATATACGGCGAGACGCGCACCGCCATCGGCGCCTGCGCAAACCCCGCGCGCGCGTCTTCGATGAAGGCAGGCGGCGCGAGATCTTTGATCGTCTCGATCAGCTCGTCGGCGGTCTTGACCGAATTGCGTCCTTGCCAGACCCAATCGAGGAACGTCGCTTCGTCGACGTCGCGAAACTTCGGGATCGCGCGCCAGAATTCGCCGCCGCGCAGCTCGCGGTGCTCGAGGGAGAGAGGGCGTTCGAGCGCGATCACGCCGTCGACGCGCCGTAGGTGTCGGTGAAGTAGCTCAACAGCCGTGGGTGGCTCCGCAAGGTATCGAGAGCGATCTGGGCGTGCCCCTTTGCATACCCGTTTCCGACGATCATGGTGACGTCTTTACCGACTCCCTCGGCTCCCAAAGCGGCCGCCGTGAACGAAGTGCACATCGAGAAGAAGTAGACGGTCCCCTCGTCGCGCGCGCACAGGATCGAGGCGAGCTCCGTTCCGGGGACGTTCACGCAGTTCACAACGAGGTCGGCGAGCCTTGGGATGCGCTCCGGCACCATCGTCAGCAGCGACTCGGTGTCTCTCGCATCGGCCTCGACGAAGTCGTCGACCAACCCGAGCTCTCGCAGGAGGACCGCGCCTCGGCTCGAGCCGTTCGGTGCGATCCCGACGACGCGTCCCTCCGCACCGACCTGCATCCGGGCTTGGGCGCAGGCCAGCAAGCCGGATTTCCCATCGGCGCCGATGACCACGACCGTCGAGCCGCGTGCGGCGAGCCGCCGGACTTGAGCCGGCGCGCCGGCGACGTCGAGGGCGGCGAGCGCGACGCGCGTCGGGATATCGGGCGGCAACGTCGCGAACTGCGCGCACGCGAAGAGAATCGCCCGTGCTTCGACGTCGACGCGCGCCGTCTCGAGATCGATCCCGATCACGCGCTCGAGCGCGAGCGGTGTGAGCGTCAGGGAAACGAGCGACGCGATCCGCGCGCCGACTTCGGCGCCGCACTGCGCGTGCAGTTGCGCGCCGATGTTCAGGATGCGGCCGACGAACATTCCGCCGCTCCCCGTCACGGGGTTGTGCTGCTTCCCGCGCAGGGCGACGGTCGCAACGATCTGCTCGGCGATCTTCGCGGGATCGTCGTTGGCGGCGTCGCGCATTTGGCGGAAGCTCGCCGAATCGATCGAGAGCGCTTCGACGTCGCACAGGATCTCGTTTTCGCGCGCGGCCGGCGTGTTGTCGAGGCGCCACGCGGCTTGCGGAAGCGCGCCGGCCGGCTCGAGGACTCGGTGCGAGCCGTAGCGGCACGCTTTCTTCGGGCCGCGCGGCTGATCGAGCAGCGCGGTCATTGCACCGAGATCCCGCCGCGCTCGAACGGCGTGGAGAGGACGATCGTCGTCTTCGTGCGCGCGATCCCCGGAGTGCGCTTGAGGCGGCCGAGGAGATCGTCGAGGTGCGCGGTCGAACGCGTCACCGCCTTGATGATGAAGCTCTCCTCGCCGGCGACGCTGTGGATCTCGCAGATCTCCGGGAGCGCCGCGACCGCCGACGTGAACGCGTCGTAGCTCGCATCCGGCGAGGTGTAGCACGAGATGAACGCCACCAGCTCCAGGCCGAGAAGCCGGCCGTCGAGCCGCGCGGCGTAGCCGCGGACGTACCCGCGGCTCTCGAGGCGCTTGACGCGCTCGTGAACCGCCGGCGCCTTCAGCCCGACGAGCGAGCCGAGCTCGGCATAGGTCGAGCGCGCGTTTCGCTGCAGGGCGTCCAGCAGGCGAACGTCAAGCTCGTCGAGCTCGGAATTTCCGAAAAGATCAGTGCTCAGCATAGGAGGGACAGGCGATTCGTTCGGGACTGTACCCACCCCTGCCTTGGTTTATTCGATCCAGTCCCTCGTGATGAACAGCCAGAATGCGAGGCCGGCGTCTGGGCCGTAGCGGGCGAAGCGCCGGACGATCGTTGCGTCCTTGGCCTTGCGGCCCGTCAGGCGTGCGTACTTGGGGCGCGTCGCCGAGTCGAGCACGAGCCGGTGCCGGCGGCCGAAGAGCATCATGATGTGGGCCGCCGCGTACGGGCCGACCCCGGGAAGCGCGCGCAGCTGCTTCTCGAGCGCCTCGTCGTCGAGCCGGTCGCGCGGCGTAGCGCGCAGCGCCTCGAGATCGAGCTCGCCCGAGGCGACGCTCTTCGCGAGCGTTCGCAGGTACGGTCCGCGGTAGCCCGCGCGCACGCCGTCGCGGTAGAACGCGAGCGCGGCGTTCGCCATCGCTTCGGGCGACGGGAACGCGCGCATACCGTCAGCGGCCTGGGCACCAAGCCCTTCGACGAGTGCGCGGTTCATCCGAATCGTCGACGACCAGGTGCAATTCGTCGTGAGGATCGTTTTGATCACGTCCTCGAACGCCGTCGGGCTGCGCATCAAACGACCCGCGCCTTGCGTCGCCCAGGCCAACTGCGGATCCTCGCGTGCGCGCGCATAGAACGCCGATAGATCGTCGTCGAGCGCCAGCATGGTGCGCACGGCGCCGAGCGCGGCGGCGCGCGTTCTTGCGCCCGTCGCGCGGCCCCGAACCTCGATCGTCAACACTCCCTGCGGTTCTTCGGCGATCCGGACGGTGCGCGCCCGGCCGTCGAGGACGAGCGTCGTTTCGAGGGAGCGATAGTCCGCCGCCGGCCGGTGCGGGACGAGGTCGATCAAGCCGTGCGAGCAGATCGTGCGGCGCAAGTCGACCGGCTCGCCGCCGGCGCCGGCCAGCGGGAGCGTAAGCCGCTCGTTCGAAGCGGCGCGCGTGGTTCTTTGGCTGTTTCTGCTCATAGCGTTTGCGTCGCCTGCGTCTACGTCGCCGGCGATGGCGGCGAGCGAGATTCGGTTCGACATCGCCGCCGACCCTTCGACCCTCAATCCGCTCTTCGCCCACGCCGATGCGGCCTCGGTCGAGCAGCAAGTCGATCGTCTCATCTTCGAGCCGTTCATCGAGATCGACGAACGCGGGCATGCGATTCCGGAGCTTCTCGAATCGATCCCGACGCTGCAGAACGGCGGCGTTTCGCGCGACGGGAAGACGATCGTCTATCGGCTTCGCCGCGGCGTGACGTGGAGTGACGGCGTTCCCGTCACTGCCGACGACGTTCTCTTCACCCTCTCAGCGATCGCCGATCCACGCAATCCGATCCGTTCGCGCGCCGGATACGAGCTGATCGACCGGGCGCTCAAACGCGACGAGCGCACCGTCGAAGTGCGTTTGCGCCGCGCCTGGGCGCCGGCGGTCGCGACGTTCTTTTCGTACGGAACATCGCCGCAGTACGTCTTGCCGAAGCATCTCCTCGAGAACGCCGGGCCGCTCGCGCAAGCGGCGTTTAATCGGAATCCGGTCGGCGACGGTCCGTACACGTTCGACTCGTGGCGCAGCGGCGAGCGGCTGCGTTTGCGCAGCAATCCGCGCTACTGGAAAGGCGCGCCGCCAACCGCCGAGCTGAACGTCGCGATCGTCCCCGATCCGGGGACGAACCTGACGCTGCTGCAATCCCGAGCGATCGATTGGAACTTGATCGCCCCGGCGCAGGAGGCGATCGTCGCGCAAAATCCGGCGCTGAGGTTTCGGTACGTCCCGCTCGCGCTCGTCGCAGGGCTCGTGATGAACGCCGCGCGTCCACCGCTCGACGACGTGCGCGTCCGGCGCGCCGTCGCTGCCTCGATCGACCGCGATGCGATCAGCCGCAAGATCACGTTCGGCCGCTATCCGGTCGTCGACACGGCGCAGCCGCTCGGCTCCTGGGCGCGCGATCCCTCGGTCCGCCAGCCCCCGTTCGATCCCGCGCAAGCCGACCGCGAGCTCGACGAAGCGGGATGGAAGCGCGGCCCGGGCGGGATGCGCGCTCGCGACGGGCGGCCGCTCTCGCTCGTCTACGTCCAGTTTCCCGAGAGCCGGACCGGCGTTGCGACCGCGACGTTCGTGCAAGCCGAGCTGCGCGAGCGCGGAATCGACG
>JAFAMS010000004.1 GCA_019233165.1 Vulcanimicrobiota bacterium
CGGCCGAGCGCTGGTCTGCGGCCTCCCGTTCGAGCCGGCCGCGTTGTGCCACGAACGTGGTTATGTCGAGCACGATCAAGCCGACGTAGCGATTCTTGCCGTCCTCTCCCGGGTTCTCCGGCTGACACGCTATGCTGAGGTGGCGCGTCCGTCCCTCGGCGTCGGTCACGGTGACCTCCGCCGGCTCCGTTGGCTCGTTGCGGAACGCCGCGTCGATCATCCCGCGCATCGTGCGGCTGTCGAACGCGTTCGTCGAGTGGATCACATCGTCGCCGACCCCGATGCCGTGGATCTCGAGCAGCGCGCGCGCCGCCGGGTTGATGGCGGCTATGTCGTAGCGCCTGTCGACGACCACGATCCCGACCGCCGAGTTGGAGACGACGGAGCCGAGCAGTCCGGCCGCGGCGTGGCGCGCCTCGAGCCGGTCTGAGACAGCGATGGGCAGCGTGGACGTCATACGGTGGCCGCCGAGGTCCACGACGGTGGCGCTCGGCTCCTTGATGCGCAGTGGCGGGATCAGGATCGGCTCGGCGTTCCGCTGGTAGATTCTGAGCGACTGGTTGACCAGCGAGAAGTAGGCCGGGAGCGGGTTCGTCGACTCCGCCTTGCCGAGCACGAGGAAGCCGCCCTCGCGCAGCGAGAACGCGAACAGTTGCAGCGCGCGCATCTGTAGCTCGCGAGTGAAGTAGATGAGCACGTTGCGGCACGTGCAGAGGTCGATTCGGGGAAACGGCGCCCGCTGACCGAGGTCATGCTGGCCGAATACGGTCATGTTGCGGATGCGTTTGCTGACCTCGAAACTGTCGCCGATGCGGACGAAATACCGGTCGAGCCAAACCTCAGGCAAATGCTTCAGCGCCTCGCGCGTGTAGATGCCGCGGCGGGCGAAGGCGATTGCGTCGCCGTCGATGTCGGTCGCGAAGATGCGCACGTTGACCTGGTCCGGGTCCTCGCGCAGGAGTTCGGCGCACAGGATCGCGAGCGAGTACGCTTCTTCGCCGGTCGACGAGCCGGCGGACCAGATCCGCACCTCGCGGGAGCCCTCGGCCGCCTGCGCGATCAGCCGCGGCAACACTGTGTCGCGGAGGTCCTGGAACAGCGCGGCGTCGCGGAAGAACTCCGTTACCTTTATGAGGAAGGCGCTGACCAGCCGGTTGTAACCCTCGGGATGGCTCTGCAGGTAGCGCAGGTAGTCGCCGAGAGATGCGGCGCCGCTCGCAACCATGAGGCGCGCCAGCCGCCGCATGATGGTCGGCGTCTTGTATTGTAAGAAATCGATCCCCGTGCGGTCGCGCAACTGCGTCAACAGTTGACGCAGCATCTTCACTTCGGAGGGGGCCTCCGGTGGCATGGAGCCGCGCAAGATCCCCGTGAGGGTTTCGCCAACCTTCTCCGGCCGCACGACGACGTCGGCGAGGTTCGGTGGGATCGCGAGCGGCATCGAGGGATGCGTTGCCGTCGTCGGGTCCTGGATCAGGACCGTGCCGCCCTGCTCCTTGACGGCTCGCGCGCCGGCGAGGCCGTCCGTGCCCATCCCGGAGAGGATCACGGCGATCACGCGGTCGCCGTACGATGCGGCCGCGCTCGCGAAGAGTTCGTCGATCGACGGTTTGGGGCCGGTCCGCTTCGGTTCGTGCACCGTTGCCTTGCCGTCGACGATCTCCACGTCGCGGTTGGGCGGGATCACGTAAAGCGTGCCCGGCTCGAGGTTTTCCTCGGAGGTAACGATGCGAACCGGCAGCGTCCCACGCTGCGTGAGGATCGCTGCCAGGTGGCTTTCGTGCGTCGGATCCAGGTGTTGACCGACGACGATCGGTGCGGGCAGGTCGCTCGGGAGCGACGCCGCGACGGCCATCAGCGCGTCGACGCCACCCGCAGAGGAACCGGTGACGATAAGGAACGGCGGCTGCCGCTCCTCTTCTCCGCTTGAACTCATCTCGCTCCGGGAAGGGGATCTCCATGGTTCATTCCGCGACGAGGGCTCGGATGCCCGCGCGGCCTCCGCTCGTCGTGATCGGAGCGTCTGCCGGCGGCGTCCAGGCCCTTCGGCGCCTGATCCCCACGCTGCCCTACGACTTTCCGGCGGCCGTCGCCGTCGCGATCCATCGGCAGGCGGTCGAAGTGGACGAGCGGTTGCCGCGGGTGCTCGGCGCCGGCGCGCGGCTACAGGTCGAGCACGCGAGCGACGGTCAGCCGGTCGAGGCCGGACGCGTCGTCGTCTGTCCGGCGAACGTCCACCTGCGCGTA
>JAFAMS010000210.1 GCA_019233165.1 Vulcanimicrobiota bacterium
GCCCGGCTTGCTCTTCGGGCACCGATTCCATCACCGCCGTCGTGAGCGGTGCGACGAACAGCGCGCCGCCCGCGCCCAAAATCGCGATCCCGGGAAAGACCGACGTCCAATATGAGTCGCGATGCTGCAGGAGCGCGAGCGCGATGAAGCCGCAGGCCGCGAGCGACGCTCCGAGGAGAAGCGGAATGCGCGCTCCGATACTCGCGACGAGCCCGCCGCTCCAGCGCGAGCAAACGAACATGATGACGATGAACGGCATCATCGCCGCACCCGCCGCGACCGGCGAGTAGTGCTGCGCGTTCTGGAGATCGATCGGCAAGAAAAACAGGCTCGCGCCCAAGGCTGCGTACAGAAAGAACGTGTAGAGGTTCGTTGCCGCGAACGTGCGGTTCGCAAAGATCCGCAGCGGCATCATGGGCGACGGCGCGCGCGCTTCCCACGCGACGAATCCGAGAAGCGCGGCGATTCCGGCGATCCCGCTCGGGAAGCTCTTGTGGATGAGCCCGAAGACCAGCGCACCGAGGCCCACAGCGGCGACGGCTGCACCGAACAGATCGAGCCGGCCTCGCGCCTGCGGATCGGAGCTCTCCGGGACGTGAAGGGCGCAAATCGCAATCACGACCGCGGCGACCGGGACGTTGAGATAAAAGACCCAGGGCCATCCCAACGTTTCGACGAGCCACCCGCCCAAGAGCGGACCGACCGCACTCGTCATCGCCGTGAAACCGGACCACGTCCCGATCGCCTTCCCTCGCCCGGCGCCTTCGAAATTCGCGGAGATGAGGGCGAGGCTCCCAGGCGTCGCCAGCGCTCCGCCGATCCCTTGCACGAATCGCGCAGCGATCAGCGACCCGATCGCCGGCGAGAGCGCGCACCAGACCGAGGCCACGGCAAAGATCGCATTTCCGACCACGAAGACGCGACGCCGTCCGAAGCGATCGCCGGCGGCGCCGCCGATGAGAAGCAATGCCGAGAGGCTGAGCGCGTAGCTCTCGACGACCCATTGCAATCCCGCCGCATCGGCGTGAAGGTCGCGGGCGAGCACCGGAAGCGCGACGTTGACGGCCGTTCCGTCGATGAAGATCGCCGCAGAGCCGAGGATCGCCGCAATCAACACCCACATAGGTACACCTACCGCGGACGCAACGGCCGCTCTTCTAACGAAGATTCGGGCGGAGGGGGACCGCGGCGAATTTCTCAAAGGATGGCTCAGGCAAGATTTCCATAAGGGGACGAACATGCGATCAAGCTTCGGGATGCTCATCGCGCGGACGATCATCGGGGGCGGTATCGCCGCCCACGGCGCGCAGAAGGCGTTCGGGTGGTTCGACGGCTCGGGACCGCAAAAAACCGCCGGCTTCATGAAGATGCTCGGTTTCGATGAATCCGAACAAATGGCAACCGCCGCCTCGTACAACGAACTCGCTGCGGGCGCCCTGATCGCAGGCGGTTTTCTCGGCCCCCTCGGACCGGCGCTGCTGCTCGTCAACATGATCGTCGCAATGGAGACCGTGCATATCGACAACGGCTTCTTCGCGAGCGACAACGGCGTCGAGGTCCCCCTGCTCTACGCTGCGGCGGCGCTCGCCTTCATGGCGGGCGGCTACGGTGACTGTTCGCTCGACCAAGTTTTCGGTCTGACGAAGGCGTTCGGGAAGCGCCGCTGGTTCTATATGGGCTTGGCGGCCTCGATTGGGACGGCGATCGCGGTCCTCAACCGTCGCAATCCGACGCCATCCCAAGGCGGCGAAGAGCAGCCGAAACCCGCGGAGGCGGAGCCGGACAAGACCGCCGCTTAGAGGCGAAACCGCGCCCCGGCGAAAACGATGCGGCCGAATGCCGATCATCGAGTTCGCCGCCGTTAACAAGTGGTTCGGGTCGAACCATGTCTTGACGGACGTCGACCTCACGATCGAAAAAGGCGAGGTCGTCTGCGTGATCGGCCCCTCGGGTTCCGGGAAGAGCACGTTGATCCGCTGCATCAACCGCCTCGAGGAGATCCAATCCGGGAAGCTCGTCGTCGACGGGAAGGACGTCGGCGACCGCAAGACCGACATCGGCGCGGTCCGCGCCGATGTAGGGATGGTCTTCCAGGGCTTCTTCCTCTACCCGCACATGACGGCGCTGCAGAACATCACGCTCGCGCCGATCAACGTCAAGCACGTCGGGCGCGACGAAGCCGAAAAGGCCGCGCGCGAGCTTTTGGCTCGCGTCGGTTTGGCTGAAAAAGAAACCTCGTACCCTTCCCAACTCTCCGGAGGACAGCAGCAGCGGGTCGCGATCGCACGCGCGCTCGCGATGCAGCCGAAGATCCTGCTTTTCGACGAGCCGACCAGCGCGCTCGATCCCGAGATGATCAAGGAAGTGCTCGACGTGATGGCGGCGCTCGCCACGACCGGTATCACGATGGTCGTCGTCACGCACGAAATGGGCTTCGCGCGCGAGGTGGGGAGCCGGGTGATCTTCATGGACGGCGGCCGCATCATCGAATCCGGAACCCCCGAACATTTCTTCGAAAACCCCGAGAGCGATCGCACGAAAGCGTTCCTCTCGAAAATTCTGGCGCACCACGTCTAAGGAGGCTCTCGTGAAAGGCTTGCTCTCGCGCCGCGGTTGGACGGCGCTTTTGACCCTAGGGTTCTTGGCGTCGCTCGCCCCAACCGCCGCACTTGCGGACAGCTCGCTCGCTGCGATCAAGCAACGCGGAACCATCAAAGCTGGGGTCAAGTACGACGTCCCAAGTTGGGGTTATCTCGATCCCAAAGGCGGTTCGGAACCGACCGGCTTCGAGGTCGACATCGCTCGCGAGATCGCGAAACGCGTGCTCGGCGATCCGAAGAAGATCACGTTCACCCAAGTACTCTCGTCGAATCGCATCCCGATGGTGCAAAACGGCGACATCGATTTCTTCCTCGCGACCGCGACGATCACGCCGACGCGCTTGCAGCAGATCAACATGTCGGACGAATATTACAAAGCCGGACAATCGCTGCTGGTGAAGACCAACTCTTCCGTCGCCAAGTATCAGGATCTCGCCGGCAAGTCCGTTTGCACGGCGAAGGGCTCGACGCCGGAGACGACGATCAAGAAGCTCGTTCCCACGGCAAACGTTCAGACGTTCGACGGCTATCCCGAGTGCTTCCAAGCGCTCGAACAGGGACGCGTCGATGCGATGACAACCGACGACTCGATCCTGATCAGCTACGAGAACCAGGCAAAAGATCTCAAGCTCGTCGGCGGCAACTTCACGTTCGAGCCGTACGGAGCCGGGATCGCCAAGGGGAACGATTCGCTGACCAAGGCGATCAATGATGCGCTCAAGGCGATGGGCAACGACGGTACCTACGCGGCGCTCTATCAGAAGTGGATCCACCGGGCGCCGCCGGCCGACTGGAAGTCGTGGTACGGAACGGCGGCCGACAAGGCCGGACAAATGTGGGCGGATCAGGCGGCCGAACGTAAGTAGTCGCAGCGTCGGCCGGCGGTCGTAACCGTCGATGAGCGTCCTCACCGACAACTGGCCGCTGCTCCTCGAGGGTTTTCTCACAACGATCAAGGTTTCGATCGTGGCGCTGGTGCTCGCGCTGGCGCTCGGGACCTTGATCGCCTCGCTCCGCGCCGCACCGAGCACGCCGCTGCGCGCGCTCGGCGCCGCGTACGTCGAGTTCATCCGCAACATCCCGCTCTTGGTGCAGATCTTCTTTCTGTACTTCGGGCTGCCAAGCATCGGGATCAAGCTTCCCGCGTTCGCCTGCGGCGTAATCGGCCTTGGTGTCTATACCGGCGCGTTCATCGCCGAAGCGATCCGCAGCGGGATCATCTCGATCCCGAAAGGCCAGTTCGAGGCCGCCTCGGCGTCGGGGATGAGCTACGCGATGGCGATGCGGCTCGTAATTCTGCCGCAAGCATTCCGCGCCGTGATCCCGCCGCTTGGGAATCAAACGCTGAACCTGATCAAGAACAGCTCGCTGGTCAGCACGATCGCGGTCACCGACATCGTCCACGCCGCAGACTCGATCGGGGCGCAGACCTTCGCGTACTCGACCGCCTACCTCGGTGCGTCGATCCTGTATCTCGTCCTCACCTTGCCGTCGGCGTTCGGGATCAACGCGCTCGAACGCCGCTTCGCGATCAAGAGCGTGCGATGACCGATCTCGGCTGGCTCTTCAACGGCCAAACGATGAGCTTTCTCTTCGGGGGGCTGCTGGTCA
>JAFAMS010000237.1 GCA_019233165.1 Vulcanimicrobiota bacterium
CAACTTCATCGACGTGTACTATCGCACCGGGCTCTATAAGAAAGAGACGCCGTTCACCGCCGGCCAGGAAGGCGCCGGCGTCATCGAGGCGGCCGGCGACGGGACCGACCTCGGCAAATACGGCCTCAAGCTCGGGGACCGCGTCACGTTCGTCTATTTCGCGGGGACGTACGCCGAGTATTGCGTCGTTCCGGTCGACAAACTCGTCCCGGTCCCCGAGGGGATCTCGGATCTCAACGCGTGCGTCGCGATGGTGCAAGGGATGACCGCCCAGTACCTGAGCCACGACACGTATCCGATCGGGCGCGGCGAAACCGTGCTCATCCATGCCGCCGCCGGCGGGGTCGGACAGCTGCTCGTGCAGATGGCGAAGATGCGCGGTGCGATCGTCATCGGTACGGTCGGCAGTGCGGAAAAAGCCGCGCTCGCGCGCGCCGACGGCGCCGATCACACGGTCGATTACAACACGCAGGAGTTCGACGTCGAAGTCAAACGTCTCACCGCCGGGATCGGCGTCCCCGTCGTGTACGACAGCGTCGGCAAAGCGACGTTCGAGAAGAGCTTGAACTCGCTGCGCCCGCGCGGCTACCTCGTGCTGTACGGACAGTCGAGCGGAACCGTCCCGCCGTTCGATCTCGGCCAGCTCGCCGCAAAAGGCTCGCTCTACGTGACGCGGCCGACGCTCGTCTCGTACACGCTAACGCGCCAAGAGTTGCTCGAACGCGCGAATGCGGTCTTCGGGATGATGTTGAGCGGCGCCGTGAAGATCCGCGGCGGCGGCGTCTACAAGCTCAGTGAGGCCGCGCGCGCGCATCGCGATCTCGAAGCGCGCAAGACGACCGGGAAGCTGATCCTCACGCCGAACTAGAGCGCGGCGTTCAAATCGAGGTCGCCGGCCGCGACGATCCGCACGTCGGAGGCAAGCGCGCTCAGGCCGCCGGAGAACGTTGCGGCGTCGCCGACCAGGATGATGCTCGGTTCGGGGATCACGTACGTTCGCGCGAACGCGGCGATCTCGGCGTTGCCAACCGCTTCGACGTAGCGGACGTAGCGCTCGAGCTCGTCGAGGCCGATTCCATACAGCGCGTAATCTGAAAGGACGGCGAGCAAACCGTCGTTTGTATCGATCGTGCGGTTGAAGCCGCCGACCAGTGAGGCTTTGCGCGCGACCAGCTCGGCGTCGGCAACCGGCGCGACCTCGAGCGAGGCGAGCGTCGCCAAGATCACGTCGATCGTCTCGAGCGCGCGCGTGTGATCGACCAGCGTCGCAGCGACGAACTGACCGCTGGCGCGACGCGCGAGCAGCTGAGCGCCGGCACCATACGAGAGCCCGCGCTTGACGCGAACCTCGGCGTTCAGACGACCCGAGTAGCCGGAGAGTACCGCGCACGTCACAATCCCGGGATAATAGTCGCGCGAGCCGCGCGCGATCGCCGCGCGCGCCACCGCCACCGCCGTCCGGCCGGCGTCCGGTTTGTCGACGACGACGACGCGCCGGCGCGGCGCGGGCTGCGGCCGCTCGGGGAGCTCGCGCGGCGGAAACGGATCGGTCCTCCAATCTCCGAAGGTGCTCTCTGCGAGCGCGAACGCTTCCTCCACGCCGATCTCGCCGCCGATCAGAAGCGTCGCGTGCTCGGGACGATAGGCGTGCGCGTGAAAGGCGACGACGTCGTCGCGCGTGAGCGCTTCCAGCGAGCGCGGCGTCCCCGCGATCGGGTGGGCGTACGGTGAATCGCCCGCGACGACGCGGTTCACCACCAACCGCGCGAGCGACGACGGCGAGCCGTACGCCAAGCGGAGATCGGAGAGTGCGCGGGCGCGCAACCGTTCGAACTCGTCCTGGGCGAAGGTCGGCTCGCGCAGCGTCTCGGCGAGAAACGAAAGCGCTTGCGGAAAAACATCCGTCGTCGCGCTCACCCCCAGCGAGCTCGCGTCGTACGACGAACCGCGATCGAGCCGGGCGCCGAGCGCGTCGATCGCCATGTCGAGCTCGAGCGCGGTGCGCCGCCGCGTTCCTTGCCTGAGCAACGCCGAGGTCATCGCCGCGAGGCCCGGCAGCTCGGGCGGATCGTTCGCGCTTCCGCGATCGATGGAGAGCGTCGCAGCGACGAGGGGGACGCGAATCCGCGTCGGAACTTCCGCGCGCGAAACCGCGATGACGCGCATCCCGTTCGTCAGGCGCATCTCGTGCGCGCGCGGCAGCGCGACGCTGCGCGGCGGCGCGGCCCGCGGGACCACGCGATCGATCATTCTTGCGCGCTCGCCGGAACGTATTCGATCACCGTTCGGTTTTCGGCGACGAACGTGCGCCGCGCGACGTCGCGAATCTGCTCCGCGCCGACGGCCGCGTAGCGGCGCAGCTCCTCGTCGACGAGGCCGGCCGAACCGCGCACGAGCGCCGACCGGGCAAATGCTTGCGCCATCTCGGTGTAGGTCGCGCGCGAACGCACCACCGACGCATACAGTTGCGTCTTCGCCTTCTGGAGCTCGCTCGCATCGACGACCCGCTCTTTGAGTGCCGCCATCTCGGCGTCGATCAGCGACTCGACGGCGGCAAGGTCCTTGCCGGCCGATGCGATCGCGCGGACGGCGAACAGACCCGGCTGCTCCGACCAGTCCGCGCCGGCCCACGCGCTCGTCGCGAGTTGATGCTCGTAGACGAGCGCACGATACAGGCGCGAGCTCTTGCCGACGCCGAGCAGCGTCTCGATCAGGTCGAGGGCGGGCATGTCGTCGTCGCCGGCGCTCGGAATGTGCCACGCAAAGTGAAGCGCCGGCAGCGGCGCGTTCGGCGACGGATAGCGCAAACGGCGCTCGCCGGCTTGCGGCGGCTCGAACGCGGTGACCCGCGGAATCGCTCCTACCGGTCGCGGGATTTCGCCGAAATAGCGGTCGATCCAATCGTCGGCTTGCGGTGTCTCGAAATCCCCGACGACGATCAACGTCGCGTTATCCGGGCGATAATAGATTGCATGGAACGCGCGAACGTCCTCGAGCGTCGCCGCGCGTAAGTTCTCGGGGTCGCCGATAACGCCACGGCG
>JAFAMS010000274.1 GCA_019233165.1 Vulcanimicrobiota bacterium
GCCTTCATCCCGAAGTATTGCTCGAGCATCGGCGACCAACGCGCACTAAGCGTCATCGGGTAGTGATTTTCGCGAGCATGTTGTTACGAGCCCCCTCGGGGAATACGCAGTTTAAAAGGCGCTCCGCCCCAGGCTCCGCGCCCCCCACGCGCTTCTGCGCGCGGGGCCCCCAAACAGTCGAGCCCTTCATCATTGCGAAAAAGCAACATTCCCCGAGGGGGCTCGTAACAACATGTTCGGTTCTGCCGACATAGCTCGCGCTACGCGCTCGAAAGATCTGAAGCCCGCCGGGGTACCGACGGGCTTCATTTCGCATAGCTTTGAATCTGCTCGCCGATCTGGGCCAGTTGCCCGGCACATTCATCGGCCGTCAATCCTTGGTTGCAGCTCGGATACATCGCTTTCGCATGTATCGTCATCGCTGGTGTCCCACGGCGGCTACGCGCACCGCACTTCAATTGCTTGAAGTGAACACATCGTAAACAGCCTTAAGGTCCTTTGCAAGAGCCTAATCCAATACCCACAAGCTTACTCACAACTTTCTTGAGTTATTCGCAAATCGAGAAGGCTTATCCCCGAAATCCACAATTCGTTCGCGTGCGGGAACGGCGCGCGGTGGGAACAAAGTGAGGTTGGGGATGCAGAGGTTCGCCGCCGCGCTCGTCCTGTTTGCCGCACTCGGACGCGCCGCATATGCGGATCCCGGGCACGACGCGATGCGCGCCGTCGCCGCCGCGTTCTCCGCGGCGCATTCGTTTCGCGGGACCGTCATCGTTCCGAGCGGCGGCCAGCTTCAGATCGACTTCGTCGCGCCCGACCGATATCGAATGCGAATGCCGATGGGCGAGGTCGTCGTCATCGGCGGCACGACGTACATGAACGTGAGCGGCCAGTGGATGCAGCTTGCGTCGAGGGCGCCCGGCGCGAAGGACGCACTCGCGAACCTGCGAGCGCCCGCCGGAACGACGGCGGCGCTCGACCGCGCCAAGGTCGTCGACCTGGGGCCGGCGATGCTCGACGGCCGCCCGATGCATCGTTGGAAGATCGAGACGACGCTCGACGGCGGTCCCGTTACGTCGACCATGTGGGTCGGTCGCGACAACTTGCCGTACCGCAACGAGATCGTCTCGAACAAAGGCCGCGCGACGGTCCTCTACTCCGGCTACAACAGCCCGATTGCGATCAGCGCGCCGGCCTAGCCGGCGATCAAATCCACGACCGGCGGCGCTACGCGGCGGGCCTGACCCTCAAATCGGGCCGCCCGTCCGACGATCGTCCCGCTGCATCCCCAGCGGTGCGCTGCGTCAATTCGAACGTCGAGCCAGGGCTCGCCGGGCCGCGGCGTCGCGGCTTCGCCCTCGGCGTCCGGCGCGATCACCGTGACGTTGTCGAGCGTTTTGGCGGCGAGCTTCGAGCGGTCTTTTTTCGACGGACCGGTGATCAGCGCGCGGACGGTCGTCCCGATCTTCGCGCGGTGAAACGCGACGACGCTCTCGTCGACGGCAGCGACCAGCTCGCGCAGACGCGCGTTCCCGATCTCTGCGGGAACGGGGTCCCAGCGGGCCGCCGGCGTCCCCCGCCGCGGGGAGTAGACGAACGTGAACGCTTGCGCGAAGCGAAGCTCCCGCGCGAGCGCGACGGTGCGCGCGAAGTCGTCGTCGGTCTCTCCGGGGAATCCGACGATCAGATCGGTCGTCAGCGCCCAGCCGGCGCACCGCTCGCGGAAGGCGGCGACCTTCGCGCGGTACTCGTCGACCGTGTACTTGCGGTTCATCCTCCGCAGCACCGGATCGGAGCCCGATTGCACGGGGAGATGGAAGCGCGGGTTGATCTTGGCGAGCGCTCCCAGCGTCTGGGCGAGCTTCGGCGTGAAATCCTTCGGATGCGACGTGACGAACGTTAGCCGCTCCAGTCCCGGGAACGCGGCAACGGTCTCGAGGAGATCGGAAAAGTCCGCACTCCCGGTTGGGTCGCGGTACGCATTCACCGTTTGCCCGACGAGCGTAACTTCGCGCGCCCCCTCGTCGAGCCGCCGCCGCACCTCCTCGAGAATTTCGCCCAGCGGGCGATGGTCGAACCGTCCGCGGACGTGCGGGACGATGCAGAACGTACAGTAGTACGAGCACCCGCGCTGGACGGTGACGAACGCGCGCAGATGCGAGTAGGCGCCGGTGATGCAATCTGCGCTTCCGCCGAGTGGAAGGAGCAGGTCGCGCTCTTCCTCCTCGGGCGCTTGGGCCTCGGAGTACTCGCTGCGCCACGCGGCGAGCGCATCGCCGAGCCGGACGAGCTCGCGAGTCCCGAAGACGGCGTCGACGTGCGGGACGAGCCGATGCATGCGGTCCCGATCCTGCTCCGCGAGGCATCCGGCGACGACGAGCCTGAGGCGCGGATCGGCCGCCTTGAGCACCTTGAAGTGATTGATCCGTCCGTAGGCGCGGGTCTCTGCGTTGTCGCGGACCGTACACGTATTGACGACCAAGACGCTCGCGTCTTGGGGACGCTCCGCGATCGAATAACCGGCGCTGAGCGCCCGCTCGGCGATGTATTGCGAGTCGGCCTCGTTCATCTGGCAACCGAACGTCTCGATGTAGATCCCCGGCACAGCCGCCTTCGTTTCTATCTCGCCCGCTGCGGCACCGCCCCGAGCCGCACGTACAGCTCGAGCGGGAGGTAGAGCTTCCCCTCGACGAGCGCGGGCGCGGCGGCAAAGCTCGCCGGCGCGCCGTCGACCCGCATCGTCGAATCCCCGATGCTCCCCGAAGCGGTATGACCGTTGTGCCGGATCGCGATCCGCCTGCCTTCGAGCACGACGTCGCTCGCGGGAAGGTACGTCGCGGCGGGAGCCAGCACCGCCGTCCGCTCGTCTTCTTCCGGAGTCGAGCGCAGGATTACGTTCGTCGTCGTTTCCGCGTAGACGACTGCGTGCCGGACGATCTTCGCGTTCCCCACTCTGGCTTCGATCGTGTGCGGCCCGGGCTCGAGGTCGAGGATCGGAGGCTTCGAGAGGTTCACCGCGGCCCCGTCGACCGATAGGGTTTCGATCCGCTCGCTCGCGCGCAACGCGAGCCGGCCCGAAACGCGCGGGGCGCGGGCGGCACGTTGCAGCTGAAAGTCGACGAACTGGAACGCGACCCGCTCGGTGACGCTCACCCCGAGCTCGCGGCTCTCCCAGCCGGTTTTCGCAGCGGTCACGATGTGTTTCCCGACGGGGAGCGCATCGATGAGGACCGGCGAGCGGCCGACGTAAGCGCCGTCGACCCACGCGTCGGCTCCGGACGGCAGCGTCGTGAGGTAAATCGCCCCGGTTGCCGACGCGTTCGCGAGAGCGGGAGACGAGAGGCCCAAGGCGAGTGCGAGGAACGCGAAGGCAGCGAAGAGCAGCCGCACCATCGGCGGCGAACTTCGCGGTCGCCATGTCCGAGACCGCCGGCGATCATCGATCGCTCCGTCCCGCTACGGTTGCGATCGTCGGCCGCCCGAACGTCGGGAAGAGTGCCCTCTTCAACCGCCTGCTCGGCCGCCGGCTCGCAATCGTCGAGGATACGCCGGGCGTCACACGCGACCGGCTCTACGCGCTCGCCGAGTGGCGCGGCCGCACCTTCACCCTCGTCGATACCGCCGGGATCGACACCGGCGCGGCGCGCGGTTCGATCGAGGAGCGAACGCGCGCGCAAGCCGAGGCCGCCGCAAAAGACGCCGACGTCGTCGTCTTCGTCGTCGACGGCTCGACCGGTATGAGCCCGCTCGACGACGACGTCGTGCGCATCTTGCGCCGAACGCGTCGTCCGGTCGTCCTCGCCGCGAACAAAACGGAGTCGCCGAAAACGCAGGAAGCGCTCCCCGGAGAGTTCGCGCGGCTCGGCCTCGGCGAGCCGCTCGCCGTCTCCGCGATTCACGGCGAAGGGACCGGCGATTTGCTCGACGCGATCGTCGCGTATCTTCCGGCTGGGACGGATCGCTTCGATCCGGTAGGTGAGGAGCTCGCGGTCGCCCTGATCGGACAGCCGAACGTCGGGAAGAGCTCGCTGCTCAACGCGCTGATCGACGAAGAACGCTCGCTGGTATCGGACGTCCCGGGGACGACTCGCGACACGATCGACTCGATTCTCCCGTACAAGGGCGGCCTGCTCCGGCTCATCGACACCGCCGGACTGCGCAAGAAAACCGCGAGCCACGGCTCGATCGAATATTACGCCTCGCTGCGCGCGCTCTCGGCGATCGCGCGCTGCGATATCAGCCTGCTCCTGATCGACGCGATGCAAGGACCGCTCGCACAGGATCGCCGGCTCGCGGGGATGGTGATCGAGGAGCGCAAAGGGCTCGTCATCGTCGCCAACAAGTGGGATTTGGTCCGCGAGCAGGGCGGCTATACGCAGGCAGAACTAAGCGAAGCGATTTACGAGCAGCTCCCGTTCGCGCGGTTCGCACCGGTCGTCTTTCTTTCAGCGCTGACCCGGCGCCGGCTCGGGAGCCTCTTACCGGTCGTCGAAAAGGTCGCACACAATCTCGACCGGCGGATGCAAACCTCGGTGCTGAACGCCATCGTCCGCGACGCCGCGATGGCGCATCCGCCGCCGGCGATCGGCGGGAAGGCGCTCAAGATCTTCTACGTCAGCCAGGTCGCGGCGCACCCGCCGCTCTTCGTCTTTCACGTCAACGACCCCGAGCTGATCAAACCCTCGTACCGGCGATTCCTCGAAAACACGCTGCGCGTCGCGGACGATTGGACCGGCGTCCCACTCACGTTCGAGTTTCGCGAACGCGCGCGTCCTGCGGAGGCGAGCGCGTGACCGCCGCGGCCGCGATTCTCTTCGCGTTCTTATGCGGCTCGCTGCCGGCCGGGGCTTGGGTCGCGCGGATCTTCTACCGGACCGATCTGCGCGGGGCCGGAAGCGGGAACGTCGGCGCGGCCAACGCGCTGCGGACGCTCGGCCGTGGTGCGGGCGCCGCGGTGCTCTTCCTCGACGCGCTCAAGGGCTTCGTCCCGGTGCTCGTTGCGCGCGCGCTCGGCGGCGACGCGCTCGCGCTCGCCGCGGGCTTCGCGGCGATCGCCGGGCATTGTTATTCGCCGTGGCTCCGCTTTCGCGGCGGAAAGGGCGTCGCGACCGAGCTCGGGGTCCTCTTTGCGCTTTCGTGGCCGTGCGCGCTCGGCTTCATGCTGGTATGGGCGCTCGCGCTCGCGCTCACCGGCTTCGCCTCGGTCGGCTCGCTCGTCGCCACCGCGCTGACCACGATCCCGCTCGGCTTCATCTTCGGCCTGCGCGGCGCGATCTACGGGGTCTGCGTCGC
>JAFAMS010000420.1 GCA_019233165.1 Vulcanimicrobiota bacterium
CGTCGGCGAGAGCTGAAAGAAGCCGTGATTGACGTAGTTGTTGCACGGGTTCTGATGAACGATCCGCCCGCCGACGGCGAGCAGCTTGACGAGATTCGAGAATCCGGTGCGCACGTCGAAGACGTGTTCCATCGTTCCCGAATCCAAGACGGTGCGAAAGCGTCCGTGATATTTCTTGGGGATCGGCTCGTTGAGGTCGACGACGATCTCTGCGCCCTGGTACGCGTCGATGTCGAGAATCTCGACCTCGTGGATCCCGAGCAGCCCGAAGAACGCTTTGGCGTTGAGCCATTCCTCGGCTTGGAGGCGCTGGAGCCCTTGCTCGTCGGGTTCGATCCCGACCATTCTCAAGAATGCCGGCGCATCGCCCTGGCGCATCGTAAAGTGCGGCTGTCCGAGCACGAGCATCGGACCCTCGAACGGCTGGAATTTGTGGTCGTGGCAGAGCGGATACAGCGCCTGCGTGGGAAGCCCCATCAGGCGCCGAGCCTTCGTTAGGGCGCGGGCGCGTCCCCTAGCGGCCGTTGCAGCGGGAAGAGCAGCACGTCGCGGATCGATACGTTATCGGTCAGCAGCATCACGAGGCGGTCGATGCCGATCCCGATCCCGGCCGTAGCCGGCATCCCGAACTCGAGCGAGGTGACGAAGTCCCAGTCGGGCGGCGGTATCTCTTCGTCGCCGCCGGCGCGCTCGGCGACCTGCGCCTCGAAACGCGCGCGCTGGTCGTCGGGATCGTTGAGCTCCGAGAACGCGTTGGCGACCTCGAAGTGATTCGCGAAGAGCTCGTAGCGGTCGGTGAGCTCGGGGTCGCCGGGCTTGCGCTTCGCGAGCGGCGAGAGCACGACGGGCTGGTCGTAGACGAAGGTGGGCTCGACGAGCTTCGGCTCCGCGACGCGCTCGAAGATCTTGTCGAGCGCGTGCGCGTGCGACGGCGAGGGGGGGAGGCCGAGTTCGCCCAGGATCTCCGCCGCGCCGCCCGCCGAGAGAAGCCGTTCGCGCCCCAGTCCGCCCCAGCGCTCGAGCGCCTCGAGGAAGCCGATCCGCGCGAAGGGACGCTTGAACGAGATCTCTTTGTCGCGATAGACGATCGAATCGCCGCCGTGCGCGAATGCGACGAGATGCGCGAGCAGCTCCTCATTGAACGCCATCATCTCGTCCTTCGACCAGTAGGCAGCATAGAGCTCGAGCATCGTGAACTCGGGAAAGTGCGTCGTGTCGATTCCTTCGTTGCGGAACGTGCGACCGATCTCGTAAACGCGCTCGAGGCCGCCGACGATCAGCCGTTTGAGATTGAGCTCGGTCGCGATCCGCAAGTCGACTTCGATGTCGAGCGCATTGACGTGCGTGTGAAAGCGGCGAGCTGCCGCACCGCCGGCGACGTTGAGCAGCACCGGCGTCTCGACTTCGAGAAAGCCATGCGAATCGAGGAAGCGGCGCATCTCGGCGACGATCCGGCTCCGCGCGATAAACGTCTCGCGCACTTCGGCGTTCATGATCAGGTCGACGTAGCGCTGGCGGTAGCGCTTTTCGACGTCGGTGAGGCCGTGCCACTTATCGGGCAACGGCTGCAACGACTTGCCGACGATCTCGAAGCTCTCGACACGCAGCGTGAGCTCGCCCATCTTCGAGCGGAAGATCCGTCCCTGCACGCCGAGCAAATCGCCGCGGTCGAGCGCCCCGAACGTCGTGAAGGCGGCGTCGCCCACCGCGTCCTTGCGAACGTAGATCTGCATCTTTCCGCTGCGGTCGACGACGTCGGCGAAGAAGGTCTTCCCCGCGCTGCGGATCGACATCAGCCGTCCCGCAATCGCGAACGTCTCGGCCGCATCCTCGCCCGGGGCGAGTGCCGCGAAGCGATCGTGCAGCTCGGCAGCGTGGGCGGTGACCTCGTATCGCAGCGTCGCGAAGGGATCGGCCCCCTGCGCTCGCAGCTCGGCTAGGTTCGCACGCCTAGCCGCAACGAGGTCGGCTTCGCTCAAGAAGCCTTCTTGCCGGCTGCTGCTTTCTTCGTCGCCTTGTTAACGGACTCGATCTTGTACTGAACGACGCCGCGGGGCGTCGACACGTCGACGGTCTCGCCTTTACGGCGGCCCAGGAGCGCGCTCCCGAGCGGCGACTCGTTCGAGAGCCGCTTGTTGGGAGGGTCGGACTCGGCCGAGCCGACGATCGAGAATTCGAAGCTCTCGCCGCTGCGCAGGTCCTTGACCTTGACGGTCGCCCCGAGGTGGACTTCCTCGGCGGTCGAACCCGAGGCGTCGATGATCCGGGCGTTGCGGATCATCTGCTCGAGGCGCATGATCCGGCCTTCGACGAACGCCTGTTCTTGCTTGGCGTCCTCGTACTCCGCATTTTCAGAGATGTCGCCGAACTCTTTCGCTTGCCGAATGCGATCGTTGACTTCTTTGCGGTGGATGGTTTTCAGGTCGTCGAGCTCTTGCTCGAGCTTCGCTAGCCCTTCTTTTGTAAGGACGATCTCTTTGTCGTTCAAGCGACCCTCCGAGTCAGCCCCCGATGTTCCGAACGGCCGGGGCTCCCACCTTCCGTGCGCGGCTCCGGGACGAGGCGAGCGCCGCGACGGGGAGGCCCGCGGCGAGCCCTCCCAGTACGCACCAACGCGTCGCGGAGGTCGTCTGCACCACGGCAACGCCGAGGACGACGACGAGCGCCACTCCCGCGGAGGCCGCGTACAAGGGATTCTCGCCGGCGCCGAGTCGCAGCGCCGCCGCGCAGCTCGTCAGGAACAGAAGGCCCAAGAAAATCGCCGTACCGTTCAGGACGAG
>JAFAMS010000027.1 GCA_019233165.1 Vulcanimicrobiota bacterium
CGCCAGATTCGGACGCGCAACCCGTCGCCGTACATGTTCTTCATCGAGCACGGCGACCGCGCCGTGTTCGGGGCTTCGCCCGAGTTCCTGGTACGCCTCGAGGGACGGCGGGCACGGATTCGGCCGCTGGCGGGGACGCGCTCCCGAGCCGACGATCCGGCCGCAGACGCCGCAATCGCATCGGAGCTCCTTGCCAACGAGAAGGAACGCGCCGAGCACGTGATGCTCGTCGACCTGGGCCGCAACGATCTCGGCGCGGTTTGCAAAACGGGGAGCGTTCGCGTCGACGAATTAATGGTGATCGAACGCTACAGCCACGTCATGCACATCGTCTCGAACGTCGTCGGCGAGCTTGGGGACGACAAGGACGCGCTCGACCTCTTCGCGGCGGCTTTCCCCGCCGGGACCGTAACCGGAGCGCCGAAGATCCGCGCGATGCAACTGATCGACGAGCTCGAACCGGTCGCGCGCGGTTTCTACGCCGGGAGCGTCGCGCATATCGACTTCGACGGCGAGATGGACTCGTGCATCGTTCTGCGCTGCGTCGCCGTCACGGGCGGTCGAGCGTACTGGCAGGCTTCCGCCGGGATCGTGGCCGACAGCGATCCGAACGCCGAATACGACGAGATCATGCACAAGACGGCGATCGTCCGCCAAGTCCTCGGATTGCCGAGCTGATGCGCGTCCTGCTCGTCGACAACTACGATTCGTTCACGTACAACCTCGCTCACCTCTTCGGGAGCGCGGGCGCGGAGGTCGATGTCGTCCGCAACGACGATGCACGCCTCGACGAGCGCAGCCTCGACGACTACGGCGCGACGGTGATCGGACCCGGGCCGGGGCGACCGGAGGGCGCCGGCCGTACCTGCGAGCTTCTTCGCGCCGCCGCGCGTCGCGCGCATCCGGTTTTAGGAGTCTGCCTCGGCGCGCAGGCGCTCGGCCTCGTCTTCGGCGGGACGGTCGGGCACGCGCCGCGTCTGATGCACGGCAAGGTCTCGAAGATCACTCACGACGGCAGCTCGGTCTTCGAGGGGATCCCCTCGCCGTTCGGAGCGACGCGCTACCATTCGCTGTGCGTGGCGAGCGACGGTTTCCCGGCGTCGCTGCGAACGCTCGCGACGAGCGAAGAGGGGGTCGTGCAAGGGATCGCCCATCGCGAGCTCCCGCTCGTCGGCGTTCAGTTCCATCCCGAATCGGTCCTGACCGAACACGGCGAGAGGCTAGCTCGCAACTTTCTCGCGATGGCGCGCGCGTGACGAATTTCCCCGCGCTCCTGCGGCGCGTCATCGCCGGCGAGAGCTTGACCTCGAATGAAGGCGCCGATGCGATCGGCGCGATCATGGACGAGACGATCTCGCCCGTGCAGGCTTCCGCGCTCCTGGCGGCGCTCGCTTCGAAGGGAGAGACGGTCGCCGAGGTCGTCGGCGCGGCGCGCGCGATGCGCGAACGGAGCCTGCACGTCGAATCGGCGGCCTCAAACCTCATGGACGTCTGTGGAACGGGCGGCGACGGGGCCGGGACGATCAATATCTCGACCGCGGTCGCCTTCGTGTTGGCCGGCGCGGGCGTCACCGTCGCAAAGCACGGAAACCGTGCTGCCTCCAGCAAGTGCGGGAGCGCCGACGTCCTCGAAGCGCTCGGGATCGAGATCGACGTCGCTCCGGAAAAGGCGGCGGAGCAGCTGCAGCTCCACCATGTCGCCTTCCTGTTCGCGCAACGCTACCATCCCGCGATGCGCGCGGTGGCGCCGGTCCGCCGCGAGTTAGGCGTTCGCACGATCTTCAACGTCCTCGGCCCGCTGACGAACCCCGCGCGCGCGCAGCGCCAGGTCGTCGGCGTACCGCAGGAACGCTGGGTGACGCTCATTGGCGAAGCGCTGCAAGCGCTGGGCGCGCAAGCCGGTGCGGTGGTGCACGCGACGAATGGTCTGGACGAGATCGCGGGCGACGTCCCGACGCGCGTCTACCAGTTCGACGAACGCGGGTCGCGGATGTGGACGCTCGTCCCGCACGACTACGGAATCCGCGCGACGCTCGAAGACCTGCGCGGCGGCGACGCGATGACGAACGCCGACGCGCTCGTGAAGATCCTCTCCGGCGAACGTTCGCCGCGCTCCGAGGTGGTTTGCCTCAACGCCGCACTCGGCTTCGTCGTCGCCGGTAAGGCGACGACGATCGACGAGGGCCTCTCCTTGGCTCGCACCAGCATCAGTGAGGGCCACGCGCGGCGCGCGCTCGAAGCGCTCCGTGGACGGCCTCAGATGGAGTTTGCATGACCGAGACCGACATACTCGCACGGCTTTTTGCCGCGAAAGCGCGCGCGCTCGCAACCGAGCGCCGCAGCGAGCCGCTCGCCGAGCTGGAGTCCCGAGCGGCTGCGAGGGTTGCAGAGCGCCGCCCCTTCCGGCGCGCGCTTGCGAACGCAAACGGCCCCGCCGTGATCGCCGAGATCAAACGCGCGTCACCGTCGAAGGGATTGCTCGTTCGCGAGCTCGATCCGCAGGCGATCGCGCGCCGCTACGCGGCCGCGGGCGCCGACGCGATCAGCGTGCTCACCGAGACCGATCACTTTCTGGGGGAGCTCGCGTATCTGGACGAAGCGCGCCGCGGCGGCGCACCCGTTCCGATCTTGCGCAAGGACTTTCTAAACGATCCCTACCAGGTGGCGCAATCGGCTGCGTACGGCGCCGATGCAATCCTCGCGATCCTCGCGGGGATCGACGATGCGACGCTTCGGATGCTCTTGCGCGAGGCGGAACGCTGGCACCTCGACGTGCTCGTCGAGATCCACGACGAGGGGGAGCTCGAGCGCGCGCTCGGAGCGGGAGCGACGCTCTTGGGGATCAATAATCGCGATCTCCGAACGTTCGAGACGAACCTTGCGATCGCCGAAGAGCTCTTGCCGCGCATTCCGCCGTCCGTACTAGCTATCAGCGAAAGCGGGATCCATTCGGCCGAGGACACGCGCGCGCTCGTCGAAGCGGGCGCGGCGGGGTTCTTGATCGGCGAACGATTGATGAAAGCCGACGATCCGGCCGAACTGATTCGAGCGATCAAGACGCCGAAGCCCGCGACGGCCCTGCGCTGACCCGGGTCAAGATCTGCGGCTGCACGACGTACGATGACGCCGCCCGGGCGCTCGCGGCCGGGGCCGACGCCGTCGGCTTCATCTTCGCGCCGAGCGAACGGCGGATCGAGGTTGGGGCGGCCGCCGAGATCGCGGCGCGTCTCGGGCCGTTCGGCGCTATCTTCGGCGTCTTCGTCGAACCGCAGCCCGACGAGGTACGGCTCGCCCTCGACCTGATCCCCGG
>JAFAMS010000362.1 GCA_019233165.1 Vulcanimicrobiota bacterium
CAACGAACGGGTTGCGGTCGCCGTCGCCTGTGAGCGGGCTCGTTCCGGTCAAATTGATCTGATCGACGATCAACATCAAATCGCCGGGCGCGAAATGGCGGTTCAAGCCGCCGGCCGCGTTCGTAAGCACGATCGTTTTGGCACCGGCGGCGTGCGCGAGCGCGACCGAGCTCGTCACGGTTCGCGCGTCGAAGCCTTGATAGAGGTGGTGACGCCCGGCGAAGGCGAGGGTCCGGCGGCCGTGCCAGCGCCCCACGAGCGCCTGGCCGGCATGTCCGATAAGCGCCGCGCGTGGAAATCCGAGCTCGACGTACGGAATGCGCGACACGTTTTCGAGCCGGTCGGAGACGAGCTCGGAGAGGCCGGTACCGAGCACGATCGCGCAGTCGACGTCTCCGCCCGCGCGCGTTCGGATCGCAGCGGCGCCGGGCGTCAGGTCGATCGGCTTGCCTCCTCCGCCAGAAGATCGTTTCCGGTCATCTCGACCGGAACGGGAAGCCGCAGCAGCGGAAGCAGGGTCGGCGCGATGTCGCCGAGCTTCCCTCCGGCCGCGAGGCTTCCGAGCGAGTTGCGCGCGACGAGAACGAAGGGGACCGGATTCGTCGTGTGCGCGGTGAGCGGATTGCCTTCTGGATCGATCTTATCTTCGGCGTTGCCGTGATCGGCGGTGATCGCAAGGATCCCGTCGCGCCCCAAGACCGCTTGCTCTAGCCGGCCGAGCGCGACGTCGAGCGTCTCCACCGCCGAAATCGTCGCGTCCCACACGCCGGTGTGGCCGACCATGTCGGCGTTTGCATAATTCATGACGATGACGTCGTGGTGATGGTGCGCCAAATCCTCGGTCGCCGCGGTCGTGATCTCGCCGGCGCGCATCTCCGGAGCGAGGTCGTAGGTCGCGACCGTCCGGTTGGACGGGATCAGGATCCGCTCTTCGCCCGGAAACACGTCCTCCCGCCCGCCGTTGAAGAAGTAGGTCACGTGCGCGTACTTCTCGGTTTCCGCTAGTCGGAGCTGACGCAGTCCTGCTTCGGCGACGATCTCTCCGAAGGTCCTATGCTGCGGGCGCGGTCCGAAGAGAACCGGATTCGGAAAGTTTTCTTCGTACTTCGTCATCGTGGCGAAGACCAAATTCTCGTATCGCTCCACGGCAACGTGTGAGAACGACGGATCGCTGAACGCCAGCGTGAGCTGCCGCGCGCGATCGGGCCTGAAATTGAAGAAGATCGCGGCATCGCCGCTTTGGATTGGACGCGGCGCACCGATCAGGGTCGGTTGGACGAACTCGTCGTTCTCATCGCGCTCGTAACCGCGCTCGACCGCTTCGCGCGCCGACGCTGCGGAATACGCTGCCTTCGCGCGGGCCAGTGCATCGTACGCGCGCTCGGTCCGGTCCCAGCGCTTGTCGCGATCCATCGCGTAGTAGCGCCCCGAGACGGTCGCGACGGCGTCGGGGCGGCCGGCGAGCTCGAGCTTCCTGTGCAGGCGGTCGACGAACGCGAGCGCGGAACGCGGCGGCGTGTCGCGGCCGTCGAGAAACGCGTGAATCGCGAATTCGACCTTCGCGGCGTCGGCTGCATCGATCAGCGCTTCGAGGTGCAGCATCGAACTGTGCACGCAGCCGTCCGAGAGGAGCCCGAGGAGATGGAGCCTCCCCCCGGAGCTGCGTGCGTGCGCGAGCGCCTCTTGCAGGACGCGATTCTTCGCGAACGAGCCGTCGGCGATCTCGGCGTCGATCACCACGACGCCTTGCGGCACGACGCGGCCGCTCCCGATGTTGATGTGGCCGACTTCGCTGTTCCCCATGATCCCGTGGGGAAGACCGACGGCCTCACCGCTCGCCGCCAAGAGCGTGTTCGGATACGTCGCGAGGATGCGCCGCCAGTTCGGAAGATCGGCCGTTGCGATCGCGTTCCCGTGCGTCTCGGTTCGCGTCCCCCAGCCGTCCAAAATCGCGATGACGAGGGGTCGAGGGCGGTCGGTCATCGGCTTTGAACGGCCCTTCTCGCATTGATCGCGATCTCTGCGAATGAAGCGGCCTCGAGACTCGCCCCGCCGACTAACGCTCCGTCGATGTTCTCTTGCGCGATTAGCGCGCGCGCGTTCGCCGGCTTCACGCTTCCGCCGTACAGGATCGGAACGTCGTGGAGCGCCTCCCGACAGCCGCGCATCGTGCCCATGACGTCGTTCGCGCTCGCCGGGTCTTCGGTGAGTCCACTGCCGATCGCCCAAATCGGTTCGTACGCAAGGATGCAGCGCGCGATCTGCTCGCCCGCGACGCCGTCGAACGCGGCGAGCGTTTGGGCGACGACGCGTTCCTTCGCCTGGCCGGCTTTGTGCTCGGCCAACGTCTCGCCGACGGCGACGATCGGGATCAAATCGTGCTCGAGCGCCGTCTTCACTTCGCGGTTGACGATCTCGTCGGTCTCCGCGTTGTACGAGCGCCGCTCGGAGTGCCCGAGCAGAACGTAGGTGCAGCCGACCTCCACGAGCATCGGCGCCGAGACGGCTCCCGTGTACGGGCCGCTCGTCGCCCAGTGCATCGTCTGCGCGCCGAGCGCGATCTTCGATTGGTCGCCGAGCAGTTCGGAAACCGCTTCGAGCGCCGTGAACGGCGGGCAGATCGCGACGCGAACCTCGGGCACAAAACAATCGTCGCGCGCGAGCAGTGCGAGAACGAAGTCACGCGCCTCGGCGATCGTCTTGTGCATTTTCCAATTCCCGACGATCAGGGTTTGACGCGACATTCAGCTGGTCTGCGCCGCGCTCGCCGCCGCTTCCAAGGCCGCGACGCCCGGAAGCGTCTTGCCTTCCAAGAACTCAAGGGTCGCACCGCCGCCGGTGCTCACGTGCGTCACGGCGCCCGCGAAGCCGAGCATGTGCGCGGCGGCGGCGGCGTCGCCTCCGCCGACGACGGTCGTCGCCCCCATTCGCGTCGCCTCGGCGAGCGCTTCGCCGACGATGCGCGTTCCGTCGCGATACGCGGCGCGCTCGTAGACGCCCATCGGTCCGTTGAAGACGACGGTTCGTGCTTTGCGGATCGCGTCGGCATAGACCCCGGCGGTCGCTTCGCCGATGTCGAGGATCATCCGGTCGCCGAGCGGTTCGACGAGCAGTGCCTCCGCGGCGTGCGACTCGTCTTCGAGCGCCTTCGACACGACCGCATCCCCCGGGAGCAGCATCGCGACGCCTCGAGCGGCCGCGAGCTCCAGGATCTCCTTGGCCGGCCCCAAGTCGGCGTCGCGCAGCGACTTCCCGACGTCGACGCCGTTTGCGGCCAGGAATGTGTTCCCCATCCCGCCGCCAATGCAGAAGGTGTCGACCTTCGTCATCAGGTGCTTGAAGACGCCGATCTTGTCGACGATCTTGGCGCCGCCGATCGCGCAGACATACGCGTGCTGCGGGTGGTCGGTGAGCGCCGAAAGCGCTGCGAGCTCGGCTTCCATCAGCAGACCGGCTGCGGCGGGGAGCACGTGTGCGACGCCTTCGGTGGACGCGTGGGCGCGATGCGCCGTACCGAAGGCGTCGTTGACGTAACGCTCGGCATTGGCGGCGAGTTCCTTTGCGAAGCCCGGGTCGTTCTTTTCTTCTTCGGGGTGAAAGCGCACGTTTTCGAGCAGCAAGATCTCGCCGTCGGCGAGCCCTTCGGCGGCTGCCCGCACCTTCGCGCCGACGCACTCGTCGACGAAGCGCACCGGCGTCCCGAGCAGCGCGGCCAAGCGTTCTCCGACCGGCCGTAGCGAAAGCTTCGGGTCGCGCTTTCCGTCCGGGCGCCCGAGATGCGAGCAAACGACCGTCCGAGCGCCGGCATCGCGAAGCGCGCGGAGCGTCCCGAGCGCCGCAACGAGTCGCGTTTCGTCGGCGACGTTCCCGTCCCGCAGCGGCACGTTCAGGTCCTCGCGGACCAGCACGCGTTTCCCGCGATAATCGAAATCGCGGAGCGTTAGAAAGCGCACGTCACACGCGCGCAGGCATCTTGCTGAGGACCATGTGCGTCACGTCGGCTAAACGGCACGAATACCCCCACTCGTTGTCGTACCAAGCACCGATTTGGATCAGGTCGCCGTTTGCATTCGTGAGGCCGGCATCGACGATCGAACTGAACTGCGAACCCTTGAAGTCGCTGGAGACCAGCTCTTCCTCGCTGTACTGCACGATCCCGGTGAGCGGTCCGCTTTCGGTCGCGCGCTTGAGCAGTGCGTTCAGTTCGTCCTTCGTCGTCGGCTTTTTCGTTTGAGCGACGAGGTACACCATCGAAACGGTCGCCGTCGGAACGCGAAGCGCGAACCCGTCGAAGGTCCCTTTCACCTCGGGAATCGTGAGGTAGAGCGCCTTGGCGGCGCCGGTCGACGTCGGGATGATGTTGGTCGCCGCGTTGCGAGCGCGCCGCCAGTCCTTGTGGGGGGCGTCCAAAATGTTCTGATCGTTCGTGTACGAGTGAATCGTCGTCATGAAACCGCGCACCCAACCCAGCTGCTCGACGATCGGCTTGACGGCGGTAGCCAAACAGTTGGTCGTGCACGATGCGTTCGAGATGACATGATGCTTCTCGGGATCGTAGCTGCCGGCGTTCACGCCGAGGACGAGCGTGATGTCTTCGCCCTTTGCGGGCGCCGAGATGATGACTTTTTTCGCGCCGCCCCCGTCGATGTGCAGTCGCGCCTTCGAGGCGTCGGTGAAGAGCCCGGTCGACTCGATCACGAGGTCGGCACCGAGGTCTTTCCACGGAAGCTTTGCGGGATCGCGCTCTGCCAGGACCTTGATCTTCTGTCGTCCTCCCAGAGAAAGCTCGGTGCCCTCGGCGCGCACCTCTCCCTGGAAGGTTCCGTAATTGGAGTCGTACTTGAACAAATGCGCCAGCTCGGCGGCGCTGGTGAGATCGTTTACGGCCGCGATCTTCACGTCCGGATAGCGCTCCAGCAGCGCCTTGGTGAAGTTACGGCCGATCCGGCCGAATCCGTTGATACCGATTCGCATTCGAAGCATGACTCCTGCGTAGCGTCAGTTGATTGGACCCCTTCTTCATACCCGAACGGCGCCCTCGCGCAAGCGTCGCGCCAGCCGCATGACGATCGCGAGGCGGCCGTTGACGGTCGCTTTGGGAACCGGCGGACGGCAACGCCGTCCGAGCTCCGCGAGCGATTCGTCCGGATGCTGCATCCGCAAGTGCGCGATCTCCCGGACGGCCGGCGTCAAGTTGCGCAGCCCGTAGGCGTCGGCGACGAACGCGATCGCCTCGCGCTGCGCCGCGGCGGCGCTCGTGACGCGATCGAGATTCGCCGCTTCGGTGTTGACCAGCCGCCGAATGCGGTTCTTCGTCTCTTTCATCGCTCGCACGTCTTCGAGCTGCAGCACCGCACCGTACGCGCCGATCTGGGTGAGCACGGCGACGATCTGGTCGAGATCTTTGTAGTAGAGGACCTGCCGCTGCTTGCGCAGGGTGCGCTTCGGCGCGATCCCGAGCTGCGTCAGCGCGCGCACGAGACGGTCCGGAGCGCACCCCGAAGGGAGGACGAACTCCAGATGATAACCGTGCGCCGGCGTCGCGAGCGAACCGCACGCCAAGAACGCTCCGCGGACCTCGAGCCGTCGCTCGCGGTGGCTTGCGGCCGACCGCGAAGAGACGGTCGGCGACTCGAGCGCGATCTCGTACGTCGGCGTCTTGTATAAGCGCTTCCCCTCGATTTTGCGAATCGACGGAGCGCCGGCGGCGAGAACGCGGACGAGGCGTGCGACCGCCGGGCGCTGCGTTCGAAACACTCCGCCGCGCGCGCCGTAGCGGGCAAGCGCGTCGCGCAGTGCCGTCTTCGTGCCGGCGGTGGCAGGGATCTCGCGGGCAAGAGCGTCTTTGACGTCGGCGGAGAGCGAGACGCGTCGCGCTACAGCCACTCGACCGGATCTTCTTTTCGCTCGTCGAGTATTTCGTAGAGCTCCGAGGCCACGGTTCGCGGCAGCACGCGCTCGGGGACGCCGCAAACCCGCACGGTCAAGGTCTTGCGCAGATAGTGAATCTCGAGCACGTCGCCGACCTTCACGTCGTACCCCGGCTTGAGTGCGCGGCCGTCTTTGAAGACACGTCCGGCGACGAGCGCGTCCTTGGCTTCGGTACGGCGCTTGGCGAGCCGTGCGACTTTGAGGAACTTATCGAGGCGCAACGCGGCGCTGGTTTTCTTTCGGCACGACGCACGTGCCGCGCGCGCGAACGACGACGATCGGTTCGTCGAGGACGTCGGCAGCCGTCGGCCCGAGGTCGGGCCGCGCCGCGACGATCTTGCGGGCTTCGAAGGTCATTTCGCGCGACGTCGCGCCGATGCGAACGATCTCACCGCTCGCTTCGATGAAATCGCCGGCGTGGACCGGCGCCTTGAATTCGACGCTTTCGTACCCCGCGAAGAGTCCCTCGTCGCCGTCGTTTCGGATCAAGAGTTCCGTCGCGACGTCGCCGAAGAGTCCGAGGATCCGCGCGCCGTCGACCAGCCCGCCGCCGTAGTGCGCGTCGTGCGCGCTCATCCGGACGCGCAGCGTCACGCGGCCGTCTTCGCGAGCTCCCACAGATCTTCCAGTTCGTCGAGGCTCAGATCGCCGAGATTCCGCCCCTCGGCCGACGCGCGTGCCTCCATGAACGCAAACCGGCGGTAGAATTTCTCGTTCGCCTCGCGCAAGGCGCCTTCGGCGTCGATCCCGAGCCGGCGCGTCACGTTCACGAGCGTGAACAGCACGTCTCCGATCTCTTCGCGAACCAGGCCCTCGTCGCCGGCCCGCCGCGCGTCGTCGAGCTCGGCGATCTCCTCCGCGAGCTTGTGCGTCACCGAACGCACGTCCGGCCAATCGAAGCCGACGCGTGCGGCCTTGTCCTGCATTTTTTGCGCGCGCTGTAGAGCGCCGAGCGCTTTGGGGATACCGTCGAGCCGGCTCGTGCGCGAACGGCCCGCGTTTTCCGCCGCTTTGATTTTCTCCCAGTTCTGCCAGACCTCGCCGACGCCCGAGACGGCCTGATCGCCGAAGACGTGCGGATGGCGCCGGATCATCTTATTGGAGAGTCCGTCGATCACGTCGGCGACCGAGAACTTTCCTCGCTCTGTCGCGAGCTGCGCGTGAAAGACGATCTGGAGCAAAAGATCTCCG
>JAFAMS010000378.1 GCA_019233165.1 Vulcanimicrobiota bacterium
GCGTTACGATCTCGACGGCACCGTGCCATCGCGCCGCGTGGTTCAGGATCGAGCTGATCATCAAAGGGGTGTCCATCATCAAGCCGCGCATCGGTCGTGCTCCCTCGTAGCGTGCGGATCCAAAGCATCGTCATCGTCTCGGTCATCGTTTCGATCGCCGGCGGCTCGGCGGCCATCACCCACTCGAGCAACAGCCCGTGCGCCGCGGCCGCGATCGAGACGGTGAGCAGCCGGGGCTCGAGCGGCGAGAGCACCGCGGCCGGCTCCGGCATGTTGAGGCGGATGAAACGCTCGCGCGTCGCGCGCCGGTACTGCTCCATCTCGGCGCTGACGCCCATCGACTCGAGCGCGTAGATCCGCGCGCGGCGCGGGTCCGCCGTGAGATAGGAAAAGTACGCGGCGTTCGCGCGGCGGATCCGCTCGATCCCGCGTACGCCGCGGTCGCGCAACGCCGCACGGACGCGCGCGACCGCTTCGGCGGCGATCCCGTCGTAGATCTCGCGCAAAAGAGCTTCCCGCGAATCGAATTCCTCGTAGAAATGCCGCGCCGCTATTCTTGCGCGGCTGCAGAGCAGCGGAATCGTCGTTCGTCCGTAGCCGATCGTTCCGAAGAGCTCGAGTCCCGTCTCGAGCAGCCGCGCGCGGCGTTCGGCTCTTCGCTCGTGGTCGAGGAGTCCGCCGTAGCGGCGCGTCTTAGTAGCCAAGGTAGGACCGTCGCACCGCGTCGTCGGCGGCGAGCGCGGCGCTCGGCCCGCCGAGCGCGATCCGTCCCGTTTCGAGGACGTACGCGTGCGCGGAAGCGCGCAACGCCGCACCGGCATTTTGCTCGGCGAGCAAGATCGTCATCCCGTCTTCGCGATTGATCCGCTGCAAGAGCTCGAAGACGTCGTGCACGATCCGGGGAGCGAGACCGAGCGAGGGCTCGTCGAGGAGCATCAGCTGCGGATCCATCATGAGCGCGCGCGCGATCGCGAGCATCTGCTGCTCGCCGCCGCTGAGAGTCCCCGCGGCTTGCTCTTTGCGTTCTTCCAGCCACGGAAAATACGCGCAGACGCGCTCGTATCGGATCCGCGCGCGGCGCGAGTCCAGCGCGTACGCGCCGAGCGCGAGGTTCTCCCGCACGGAGAGTGAGTACAGCGTCCCGCGACCCTCCGGGACGAACGCGATCCCTCGGCGCGCGATCTCTTCGGTCGCCATCCCCGTCAGCGGTTTCCCGTCGAAGTCGATCGAGCCCGAGCGCCGCACGCCGCCCGCGATCGCGCGCAAGCTCGTCGACTTTCCGGCGCCGTTTGCGCCGAGCAGCGCGACGATCGAACCGCGCTCGACGGAGAACGCGATCCCGTGCACCGCCTCGAGCTCGCCGTACGTGCAGCGCAGATCGCGAACGTCCAAAAACGCAGCCACTGCTATGAAGTCCCGAGGTACGCGTCGATCACGGCCCGGTTCCCTCGAATTGCGCTCGGTTCGCCTTCGGCGAGCTTGCGGCCGGAATCGAGGACGACGATCCGGTCCGAGATCCCCATCACCAGCGCCATATGATGCTCGACCATCAGAATCGTCGTCGCGAAATCGCGCCGAATCCGTCCGATCGTCTCTCCTAGGCGCTCGACCTCTTCGTGTCCGAGCCCGGCGGCCGGCTCGTCGAGGAGCAGGAGCTCGGGCTTCGCCGCGAGCGCCCGGCCGAGCTCGACCATCTTGCGCGCGCCGAACGATAAGCTGCGCACCGGTTTGTGCGCTTCGCCGGCGAGCCCAAGGTACTCGAGGATCTCGAGCGCGTTACTCGTCGCGGTACGCTCGTCCAGCTCGCGCCCGAAGCGCGCGTGCGCGCCGACGAGCACGTGCTCGAGGACGGTCATCGTCCCGAACAGCTCGAGATTTTGAAACGTTCGCGCGATCCGGCGCGAGGTGATGCGGAACGGCGGGCAGTCGAGGAGGTTCTCGCCTTTGAACGCGATCGCACCGGAGGTCGGCTGATAGAAGCGCGTGATGCAGTTGAAGCAGGTCGTCTTCCCGGCGCCGTTCGGACCGATGAGACCGGTGATCCGGCCCTCGTCGACGTCGAACGAGACGTCGGCGAGCGCGGTGATCCCGCCGAAGCGCATCGTGAGATCGCGCACCGTCAGGAACACCGCGCCGCCTCCGAGCCGCCGGGGATTAGCGTCGCGCCGTCATCAGCGACCCGATCAGTCCCCAGCGCGTCCCGTCGTATTGGGCGAGCTGCTCTTGGCGGATCGGGAAGCGATCGTCGGGAGAGGTCTGCACGATGACGCCCGGGATGACGAACGGATTATCCGTCTCGTGCAGGTGGATCGCCGCCTGCATGACCTTCTCGCGCGTCAGATCCTTACCGGCCTTCTGCAGCGCGTCGACGAACGTGAACGCGGCGCCCATCCCGTAGAGATAGAATTGATCGTTCACGTCGCCGCCGGGGACGTACTTGGCCATGATCTGCTTGTAGAGCGCGAGCCCGGAGTCGTTCGCATAGCGCGGATCGGTCGGATCTTTGAGATAGATGACCGAAACGACGCCGGTCGTCGCGGCCGGCCCGCCCTGGGTCGTCGCCGCCTTCATCACGACCTGCGAATTGGAGACGCTGTTCAGGTAGACTTTCGTTTTCCACGAGAGCTGCGCCGCAGCAACGAGTGCCTGCGTCGCAAACTTCGGCGTCGCGAAGATGAAGAACGTGTCCGCACCGCTCGCCTTCAGGCTTGCGACCTGTGCCTTGACGTCGGGATCGGTCGTCTCGTAGCTGGCGGTTTTGACGATCATGCTCGCCTTCGCGCCGAGCCCGTTTTGGAGCCCCTTGAGGTAGTCTTGGCCGTAGTCGTCGTTCTGATAGAGGACGGCGATCTTCGCGCTGGGCTCGTGGGCGAGGACGTTCTTGGCATAGATCAGGGACTCGGCTTCGTAGTCGGGCTGCCAGCCGATCGTCCAGGGGAATTTCGAAGCGTCGCGCCCCCACGTCGTCGCACCGGTTGCGACGAAGAGCTGCGGAACCTGCTTCTCGTTCAGATACGGACGAAGCACGGTGTTGACCGGCGTTCCGAGTGAATTGAAGATTGCGAATACCTTGTCTTGCTCGACGAGCTGTTTGACGAGCTGCAAGGACTGCGGCGGATTATAGGCGTCGTCGAGATCTTTGTACGTGATCTTCCGGCCGGCGACGCCGCCTTTATCGTTGACGTATGCGAAGTACGCCTGAGCGCCTTTGCCGATCGAGCTGTAGGCGGAGGCCGGACCGCTGTACGGATGCGTCCCGCCGATCACGATCTCCGTCGCCGTGACGCCGGTGACGGCTTGACTCGCTGCCGGAACGGTGAGGACGGCGCCGGCGGCGAGCGCGAGGATTGCGGTTAAAGCGATGATGGTGAACCTGCGAATCGACATTCGTTCTCCCTCCAAGAGGCTATGCTGACTTTTCCGAGATCGCTTCGATGGTAGATGCGGGGCGCGAGCGCGGCGTCGCCTGAATGCGGAGTGCGCGCGCGAGCCGGCTCAAGCCGCCGGCAAGGCCGCCGGGTGCAAAAATCACGACGAGGATCAACGCGACCCCGTAGACGACGGATTCCACCGCCGGATTGATCTTTTGAGCCCACAGCGGAAGGAACTCGACGACGATCCCCCCGAGGATCGCGCCCAAGAACGAGTGTAAGCCGCCGATCACGACGCCGATCAGCAGCTCCAGCGAGAGTGCGACGCTGTAGACGTCGGGGCTCGCATAGGCGGTGACGATCGCGATGATCGCCCCGGCGATTCCGGCGTACGCGGCGCTCCATCCGAACGCGAGCGTCTTGTAGAAGACCGGGTTCACACCGAACGCGACGGCGGCGATCTCACTGTCGCGCAGCGCCCGCAGCGAACGGCCGACCCGGCCGCGCAAGACGAACCACGCCAGCGCGAACGCAACGGCGGCGAGCGCCCACGTCAGATAGTAGAACCACGTCTCGGACGAGACGAAGGGCTGCAACGGACCCGGCGCGTGCGGCGACGGAAGCGAGAGCCCCTGCACCCCGCCCGTGAGCGCTTTGAATCGTTTCAGAAGCGGCGGCACCGACGCCGCGAGCGCGAGCGTCGCAAGCGCGAGGTACACGCCGGCCAAGCGCAGCGCGACGAATCCCAAGCCGATCCCGACGATCCCCGCCAGCAGCGCCGCGAGCGGGATCGAGACCCAATAACCGATCCCCGCGCCGGCGAGCAGAATCGCGGCGGTGTAGCCGCCGATCGCCATGAAGGCACCGTGGCCGAGCGAGATCTGACCGCTGTAGCCGATCAAGATCACGAGCCCCAATATCGCGATCGCGTACGCCGCGACGTACGTTAGTTGAAACGTCACGAACGGTGGGATCACCCACGGCAGGAGCGCCACGAGCAGCCCGCAGGCGACGAGCGCGAGCCGCACCTAAACGCGGACCGCTTTCTGACGGCCGAAGAGTCCCGCCGGACGAACCATCAGGACGATCACGATGATCGCGAAGGCGACCGGTAAGCGCAGATCCGTTCCGATGAAATCGACGTAGGCGCCGAGCAGCGCCAAGACGACGCCGAGCGACAGACCGCCGACGACCGCCCCGACGGGACTCTCGATTCCGCCGAGAACCGCCGCTGCGAATGCATAGACGATGATCCCTTGCATCATGTTCGGCTCGAGGAAGACGACGGGTGCGACCATGAAACCCGAGATCGCGCCGACCACCGAGGCGAGCCCCCAACCGAGTGCGAGCATCCAGCTCACGCGGATCCCCGCGAGCCGGCTCTGCTCGGGATAGAGCGCGGACGCGCGCAGCGCCAAGCCCAGCTTCGTCTTCTGGAAGAGCAGGTAGATCGCGAGCAGCGTCCCGAGCGAGACGACGATGATCCCGATATCTTGCAGGCTGAACGCGACGTCGCCGACGCGCACCGGCGTTGTGGGAAAGGGACTGGGAAACGTCTTGAGGACGTAGCCCCAAATCCAGCCTGCGATTCCGTTGAACGCCGTGAAGAGGCCGAGCGTGACGATCACGATCGTGAGCGGCGCAGCACCCTCCACCGGCCGGATCACGATCCGTTCGAGCGCGACGGCGCCGACGAATGCGATGACGATCGTGAGCGCGAACGCGGCCCAAATCGGGAGCCCGCGCTGGTTGAGCTCCCACGCAACGAACGTCGAGAGCATCGCCATCTCGCCTTGCGCAAAGTTGATGACGTTCATTGAACGATAGATCAAGACGAGCGCGAGCGCCATGCTGGCGAAGATCGAGCCCGTCGCGAGGCCGCTGACGACTTGCTGCGCGAGTTCTTGCAAGGCGTTGGCCCTCCCAACTCGAAAGGGGAAAACTCGTTTTTCGTTCTACGGCCTGCGTCGGGTTGGCGCCCTGTCTCCGGTTCCCCTTCGTCGCATAGGAGCTGCCATGGCAGGCGAACTCACCCGGTTCGAACGCCGCGACGAGATCGCGGTGATCGCGCTCGATAGCCCGCCGGTGAACGCGCTGGGCGCCGAGCTCGTCGCGTCGCTCGCCGAACGCATTGCGGCAGCAGTGGGCGACCCGCACATACATGCAGTCGTCATCCATGGCGACAACGGAATCTTCAGCGGCGGCGCCGATATCCGCGGGTTCGCGAAGGAGCACTCGGGACCGACGCTCCGCGATGCGATCGCCGCGATCGAGGACGCGCAAAAACCGTTCATCGCTGCGCTCGAAGGGAACGCGCTCGGCGGCGGGCTCGAGCTCGCGCTCGCCTGCGATTATCGGATCGCGCTCGCGAGGGCGAAACTCGGGCAGCCGGAGATCGCCCTGGGACTCATCCCGGGTGCCGGCGGGACGCAGCGGCTTCCGCGCTTGGTAGGCCTTGCAGCGGCCGTTGAGATGATCGTCGGCGGCGATCCCGTGAGCGCGGAGCGTGCGAAAGAGCTAGGGCTCGTCGACGCGGTCGTCGGCCGCGACCTGGTCGAGGCTGCCGTCACGTTCGCCCACTCGGTGCGGCGACGGCGCAAGACGAGCGCGATGCCGGTCCGCGGCGACGCCGCGATCTTGGATGCCAAGCGATTGACGGCGGATCGAAACGACCGCGGCGGGCTCGCCGTTCATCTCGCGATCGACGCGATCGAGGCTGGGGTCCGAACGCCGTTCGACCTCGCCCTTGCGTTCGAGCGCGAGCTGTTCGAACGGCTCCGCGCCTCCGAGCAATCGAAGGCCCGCGTTCACGTTTTCTTCGCCGAGCGCGCCGCTGCGAAGGTCGCCGGCGTCCCGGAAGTGCGGACGCACCTCCGCAAAGCCGCCGTGATCGGGGGCGGAACGATGGGGACCGGGATCGCGATGACGCTCGCAAACGCCGGGATCGAAGTGATGCTGATCGACGTCGACGGCGATGCGCTCGTACGTTCCCGCGAACGGATCGAGCGGAACTACGACTCGTCGCTGCGCAAGCACAAGCTCACGCACGCCCAAGTCGAGGAGCGGCACGCACGGATCGGGTACTCGGCGCAGCTCGCAGCGGCCGCTTCGGCAGAGATTGTGATCGAAGCGGTCTTCGAAGAGATGGAGCTCAAGCAGGAGATCTTTCGCGCGCTCGACCGGACGATCAACGTCGATGCGATCCTCGCGACCAACACCTCCACGCTCGACGTCGATGCGATCGCCGGCGTGACGCGCCGCCCGGGGGAGGTCGTCGGAACGCACTTCTTCAGCCCGGCGAACGTGATGCGACTCCTCGAAATCGTCCGCGGAAAATACACGGAACCCGAAACGCTCGGCCGGACGCTCGCCTTCGCGCGCCAAATCGGGAAAGTCCCGGTCGTCGCCGGTAATTGCGACGGTTTCATCGGGAACCGGATGCTCGCGCACTACCGGCGCGAAGCCGACTTCTTGCTCGAAGAAGGCGCGACGCCGCAGCAAGTCGACCGCGTGATCCGCGACTTCGGTTTTCCGATGGGACCGTTCGCGATGGTCGATCTTGCCGG
>JAFAMS010000511.1 GCA_019233165.1 Vulcanimicrobiota bacterium
GCGTTACCGTCGCATCTGCCGGCGAGTCGCCGGCGGTCGTTCGCGGGGCGATCGAGCGCGAACGCGTATCTGCCGTGCGAAAGCTCAATCCCAGCTTGAGGAACTGCCGCCCCGATCTCTACGCGCGGTGGCTCGAGCGCGAAGCGGTTGCGAGGACTTGAGATGAACCGACGACGACTCGTTGCGGCGCTTGCCCTTAGCGCTTTGCTCGCCGGCTGCACGAAAGTCGGCGGCGAAGCCGGTTCGGTCTCGCCCTCCGGTGAGCGCAACTCGTTTACGACCCCGCACACGTTGCGCTACACGACCGCCTCCGAGCTCAACAACCTCAATCCGCTTCTCTTGCAGGACCTCACGCTCGGTCTGCTCTCGTCCTTGACGATGGCGTGGCTCGTGCGGTACGACGCTCATAATCTGCCGATACCGGAGCTGGCAACCGAAGTTCCGACCCAACAGAACAGGTTGATCAGCGCCGACGGTAAGACGATCACATTCCATCTGCGCAAAGGCGTCGTCTGGTCCGACGGAGCGCCGTTCGACGCGCGCGACGTCGTTTTCACGTACAAGCAAGTGATGAACCCAGCGAACAACATCACCTCACGAACCGGGTGGGATCTGATCACGCGCCTCGACACGCCCGATTCCTACACGGTTGTCTTCCACCTGAAGCAGCCGTACGCGTCGTTCCTGCCGACGTTCTTCGGAACCGCGGCCGCCAACCCGTGCATCCTTCCGGAACACATCTTGCGTGGCGTCCCTAACATCAACAACGTCCCGTACAACAGCCTGCCGGTCGGGATCGGCCCCTTCAAATACGTTTCCTGGCAGCGCGGACAACAGATCGAGCTCGCGGCGAACGACAAGTACTGGCGCGGCAAGCCGAAGCTCGAGCGAATCATCTTCAAGATCATCCCCGATCGGAATACCGTGCTCACGCAGATGCAGACGCACGAGGTCGATCTCTGGTACCCTATCGGCGGCGCCTATTACGACCGGGTAAGGTCGATCCAAGGAATCTCGACGATCCGCCAGCCGAGCTACCTCTTCAACCACTTCGACTTCAACATGACGCGGCCGATCTTCAAAGAAGAAGCCGTGCGGGAAGCGCTGCGCTACGCGATCGATCGCAAACTGATCATCGACAAGATCGGGCACGGGATCGGAATCTTACAAGAGTCGCCGATCGGCCCGACGCACCCGATGTTCAAGCCGGGGATTCCGACGGTTCCCTTCGATCTGGCCAAAGCGAACGCGCTCCTCGACGGCGCGGGTTGGAAACGGGGACCCGACGGAATCCGCGCCAAGAACGGGATGCGGCTCTCGATCTTCTTCGCCGCGTTCACGGGTTCTCCGGACGTCGATTCGCAGCTCGCGCTCATTCAGGGTTGGTGGAAGCAGATCGGCGTCGAGTTGAACGTGCACCGCTACGCGGCCCCGATCATGTTCGCGCCGTACGCCGAAGGCGGGATCATCTATGCAGGCAAGTTCGACATGGTCGGGTTCGCGTGGCAGGACGACCCGGTCGGGGACGTGACGAACCTTTACGACAGCTCTCAGATCCCACCGAACGGCCAGAACGATCCGCGCTACCGGAACGCGCAGGTCGATGCAGCGCTAGCGGCCTTTCGTCGCACGTACGATCCGGCAAAACAAAAAACGCTCGCAGGCTTCGTTCAGGCGCAAGTCGTCAAAGACGTCCCGACGATCGTGAACAGCTTCCGCGAAGACATCTACGGCTTCAATGCCGATCTCAAGGATTTCCATCCGAACGCCGTCACGCCGTTCGACGATTTCATGAACGTCGACATCTAGCTCGCGCGCGATTCGATCGACCATCGCCAAATCTCGCCCGGGCGCGGAGGGACGACCGGCTGCAAGGGCGCCCGGCGGCCTTCCAGCGCTTCTCGGATCGCGACGGCGATCGCATCGACCGCGCTGCGGCGGTAACGAAACAGCTGCCTGGGCGTGATGTGCAATTCGTTCGCGACGACGACGACCTTGGCGCCCTGTAGGTCGCACCGCTCGACGACCCTGGCGAAGCGCGGATCTTGCGCGCGCAAGGCCGCATCGATCGTCTCGAGCAGTGCCTCGCGCACCGTCCGCAGCCGCTTCGCATCCCGCAAGGCGACGCCGAGGGGATCACACTCCAACCGATGCGGCTCTTTGATCTTCGCCAGCAGATTGCGCACGGCCGGATGCGACTTCATCCGCCTAACCCAGGCGCGCATCGTCCGTCCGAAAGCGGAGGCGATACTCGCGCGGGGTCACGCCGATGCGCCGCAAAAAGGCGCGCCGCATGCGATCGGAATCTTTGAAGCCGGACCGCGTTGCGATCGCTTCCAGATTTTGGCCGCCGGCCTGGAGCCCGCGCTGCGCGGCCTCGAGCCGCACCGACTCGACGTAATCGGCGGGCGTGACGCCGACGTCGCGAACGAAAACCCTCGCGAAGTGTCGCGGGCTCATTGCGGCGCGTTCTGCAAGCTTTTCGACGCTGAGATCCTCGTGCGGGTGATCGGCGATCCACGCCTGTAGATCGCGAATCGGCGTTCGCTCCGACGTCTGCGCGGTGAGCTGATTGCTGAACTGTGCCTGACCGCCGGGGCGCCTCACGAACATCACGAGCATCCGCGCGACGTCGAGCGCGAGTCTTGGCCCATGATCTTCCTCGACCATTGCGAGAGCGAGGTCGATCCCGGCAGTCACGCCGGCCGACGTCCAAACGCCGTCGTGGATGAAGATCGGATCCGGGTCGACGTTCACGCTGGGGTGCCGCTCCGCAAGCAGCTTGCAGTATCCCCAATGCGTCACCGCCCGCCGGCCGTCGAGAAATCCGGCCGCGGCCAGAAGCAGCGCCCCCGTGCAGACCGCGCCCAAGCGCCGAAAGCGGCGCCGGTTCGCGCGCAGCCAGCCGACGATCGCGGCTTCCTCCGGAAGGCGACCGACGTTCCCGCCCCCCGCGATCAGCAACGTGTTGAGCCCGGCGGGATCGAGCCGCGCGAGCGGCGCGTCGACCTTCAGCGACACGCGCCCTGAGCTGACGACGTAGCCCGCCCGCGGAGCCACGATTTCGACCCGGTAACGCGGCGGCCGCTTCGCGCCGCAGGCCGCAAGGGAAAATACGTCGGCCGGCCCGGCTACGTCGAGTAGTTGGAAACCCGGGAACGCCAGAATCGCGATCCGTTCCCTCACGGATCGATTCTCCCACGTCTCGGCGACGGCAGCAATGCCAATTTCCCGGCGATTTCTGCCATGACGGAGGGGTACGTCGAGCGGGTGACGGATGCCGTTTCATGGGGGCGCGAAAGGGCGAGCGGTGTCAACGTTGCCGGACGCGGTTTGCGCCCGGCTCAAGTGCTATGGCTTGTACGCATGCGTGCACGTTTTGCGCCGCATGCGCCGCAAAGCTCGCCTACGTTTGCCCAAACTGTAACGGCGCTCTCACCGATAGTGACGTCAGTCCGTCACCCAAATGTCAGGAGAGGTGAGAGGGCGCACCGCCGGCGCGCGCGGATTTTTTCGCATGCGTTTCGGTCCTTTCTATTTCAACGTCGAGACCCAACAACTCAAACGCGGCGAGAACGACGTCCCGCTCGACGAGCGCAGCGCGGCGCTCCTGAAGCTCTTGGTCCAAAATCGAGACCGCTCGGTTTCCAAAGACGAGATCTTGGATTGCGTCGGCAAAGCGTCAGGCTTCCCCGACGATCGGGTCTTCCATCGCATCTGGGTACTGCGGCGCCTGCTCGGCGAATATGCCTCCGACGGCAACTATATCGTCACCGTCCCCAAGCAGGGCTACCGCTTTATCGCATAAGCCGCTTGAAGTGCGGGTCGATCGGCAAGAAGCGATAGTCGATGAAAGCGACGTCGCGTGCGTCTCGGCGTCGCAAAAGGGCAAGCGCTTCGCGGTCGCGGCGCAAGAGCCCGTAACTGACGGCGAGTAGGAAGCGCGCGTCCGCGTCTCTCTTGGCGATGCGCCGGATCTCCGAGAGGGAACGAGCCCGCTGGACTTCGCTGCGCGCCGCTTTGAAGTCGACGAAGGCGCCTACGGCGTCAAGCTTCGCTTTTTGGGTGGCGGTCCGTTGCAGGCGGCCAAGCGTCTCCTTCTCGGCTTTGACGTCGCCTTCGACCTCATACGTCAAGAGCAGATAGTACAATGCGATCGGCTGGGCCGCGATGTCGGTCGACGCGCGCAACGTTGCGGCGGCCGCCGAGAAGTTGGCCGCGTAGTACTGCGCGATCCCCTGCCACATGAGGTACGGCGCCATCCCCGGGTTCAACTCGACCGCGCGGCCGAACTCGTTTTGCGCCTTCTGCAAGCGGTCGCGAGCGAGGTCTACGATACCGAGCGATTCCCACGCCGGGCCGAAGCGAGGGTCGCGCTCGACGGCTCTTCGCAGCATTTGTGCGGCGGCTTCGTCCGCGCCGTCGCGCTCGAACAAGATGAAACCCAGGGTCGTCAACGCCGGCGGATATGTGGGGTCGCGTGCGAGCGCTTGCCGCGCGTATCGCTCGGCGATGGGGAAGCCCTTCTTTTCATCGATCCCCCGGTACCCCAACAAAATCGTGTACGCGCCTCCGAGATCGGCATAACCTACGGCGCTCTGCGGGTCTGCTTCCACGACGGCTTTGAAGTAGCCGATGCTCTTGGAAATCGACTCGACCGTCCGCTGGGCGAGGAGCGTGTGTCCGATCGCGTGAGACCGCCGCGCCGCCGGCGAGAGCTTCGCTTCCGGCGACTCGCCGGGGATGAAGCGCGGCGCGGACGCGGCGAGAACGACGAGCGCCAAAAGCGCCGCGGCGACGACGGGATAGAGGGCGATACGCGCGCGCGGCGGCTCGGTGATCGTTTCCGGCTCGACTCTGGGAACCAGACGGTAACCCGCGCGACCGACGGTTTCGATCGGCATAACGCAACCGGGCTTCGCTGCCGAAAGTGCGCGCCTCAGCAGGTAGATCGTTTGATAGAGGCTGCCCTCGTCGACGGCGTCGGGCGGCCACAGCAGCTCCCGCAGCGCTTCTTTGGATACGATCTCGCCGCCGGCGTCGACGAGGATCGACAGCGCGTCGGCGGCCTTCGACTGTAGGGCAACGACCCTTCCATCCAAGGTCAAAAGCTTCGTTTGACGATCGAAACGGTAGCCATCGAAACGGACGAATCGCTGCTCAGTCATCGCTCATTACCCTAGGACGCGAACGTGAGTATTCTGTGAGTCGCCGATGAGGAACTCTTTATCGACCTGGAGCCCGGACCGCGCTAGGATTCGCTCCAACAAGGTTGCGGTCGATGTTTAGAACGTATCCCGAGGTTCGCCGTCTTCTCGCCAAACTCCGAGAGCCTTCGATCATTGAGGGCGACCCGCTGGCGCGCCGCCTGCGCGAGGTCCTCGGTTGCGCCAGCGCCCGGGATGCGGTCCTGCGGGCGATCGATCGCGCTCTCGCGTTCTCCGATCCGCGCTTGCGTAAGATCGTACAGCGGTGCGACGTGGACGGCGTGAAGGTGCTGGCGGTCGCTTCTGAGTTTCATCTCTCCTCGCGTCAGATTTTTCGCTATCGCGGTGTAGCAGTCGAAGCGATCGCCGCCACGCTGGAAGCACTTCTCCCTGCCGACGGCGATTCTCAGAGGATTCTCGTCCAACTTTGCCCGCGCTGCTTGCAAGAAAGCGTTCGACGCGACGATGTCACTGTGATGTCAGCATGACGTGCCGGTCACACTGATGTCACATGACGTCGAAGGGACGCCGCCCGAACGGGCATGATGTCACCACTCGGGATGCTGTGCTTTTCGAGTATCCCGATTGGAGACACAATGATCAGACATCGGTTACGGCAACTTTGCGTTGCCGTGCTGACGTCGGTCGTCTTTCTGGCACAGGGAAC
>JAFAMS010000529.1 GCA_019233165.1 Vulcanimicrobiota bacterium
GGAGTCGCAGATTCTACCGAAGCGCGTCGCCGGCTATAAGCCCGAGTACCTGGACGAACTTTGCCACACCGGTGAAGTGATGTGGGCGCGGTTATCGGCGCACCCGTCGATCGACTCCGCCTCGCCGCCGAAACGCGTTCGACCGACGCGGCTCGCGCCGATCGCGTTTTTCCTGCGCGACGATGCCGAGCAGCTGATCGTCGCCGGCGACGGCGAGCGTGCGCCGCTCTCCGAGATCGCCCGCGAAACGCTCGCGGCGATCGAGCGCCGCGGCGCGCCGTTCTTTAACGACGTCGTCAAAGAGACCGGACGGCTTCCGGCCGAGATCGAGGCAGCGCTCTGGGAACTCGCCGCCGCCGGCCTCGTCAGCGCGGATCGCTTCGATGCGTTGCGCGCGCTCTTCGATAGCAAACGCCGTCTCGGCGAAAAGGGGCGCAGGCAGCGTCCGCGTTCGGCCGGTGGCCGCTGGACGCGGCTCCCCGTCGTCACCGGGGAGGCGCACGCCGTCGAGGCTGAGACCGCGGTCCGCATCCTGCTCGCGCGCTGGGGCGTCGTTTTCCGCGATCTCGTCGCGCGCGAGATCAATCTTCCGCCGTGGCGCGAGCTCCTGTGGGCGCTGCGACGGATGGAAGCGCAAGGCGAGATCCGCGGCGGACGTTTCGTGAGCGGCTACGTCGGCGAACAGTTCGCGCTCCCGGAAGCGCTCGACGCGTTACGCGCGGTGCGACGAAGCGGCCCGAGCGGCGAAGAAGTCGCGGTCGCGCCGAGCGATCCGCTCAACTTGATCGGCGTCATCCTCCCCGGCTCGCGCGGCGAAGCCGCAGCCGCCGGTCGCATTCGCTACGTCGACGGCGTCCCCGCGGAGCTCAAACCCTCCGACGTCCGCTGGCTTGCCCGCGCAGCGCTTTAACGGTTTTCCGCCGCGCGGGCTGACGTTTTTGCGCGGACTGGAGAAGCGCAACGACCGCGCATGGTTTCAAGCGCGCAAATCGATTTACGAGGACGACTTGCTGGGCCCGATGCAGGCACTCGTCGCCGAGCTCTCGGATCGCTTCATGCGCAAGCGGATCCCGATCTACGGCGACGTGCGGCGCTCGATCTTTCGGATCTATCGGGACGTCCGCTTCACGCACGACAAACGGCCGTACAAGACGCACATGTCGGCGTATCTCTCGCCCGACGGCGGACGCCATACGCCCGGGGGACTCTACATCCACATCGGGCCGAAGGGCTCGTTCCTTTCCCTCGCGTTCTACGATCTCGAGAAGAGCTTGCTCGAGCGCTGGCGCCGCGAGATGGCAGAGAAGCCGAAGGAGTTTCAAGCGGTTCTTCGCGCGCTGGCGCGCGCGGGTCTCGGGCTCATCCCCGCCGACGAAGAGGAAGATTCGCTCACGCGTCTTCCGCGCGGCTTCGCGCACATGGCCGAGACGCCGCTCGGCGACTACTTTCGCCTGCGGCACTTTCTCGTGCACGAAGACCTGACCGAGAAGCAAGTCGGCTCGCGCTTGCTCGTCGACCGCGGGGTCCGCTTCGTCGAGCGCTGCCGGCCGTTGCTCGTCCACGGATGGCGGCTCGCAGCGGCAGTCTTAGACACGTCTGAGGATCGCTTCTTCGACTAAGTTGAACTTTGGTGAGAGTCTGCGCGTTTGAAAGCTAAGCAGCATCGCCGAGGGGAATAGAAAAGAACGATGATCCGCCCGTTCGCCGCCATTCTTGCCGCAGCAGTTGTAACGTTCGCGCCGCTCGCCGCGCCGGCGCAACCCGTCCCCGTTCCTCCGCCGCCCGTGGTACAGCCGGGAATGCAATTCACCGGCAGCCTCCGCGAGAACGTGACCTCGAAATCGGCGACCGTCGGTCAGCAGGTAACGCTCGTCGACGTCCACTCGACGGACGGAACGATTACGAACGCGATCATGTACGGCCAGGTCGCGTCGGTGACGAAAGCCGGACAAGGCCGCCCCGCACAGATTCAGCTGCAGTTCAATACGATCGTCCTTCCCGACGGCTCGCGCTATGCCGTCGAGGGCGAGGTCATGCAAGCGCAGGTGAATACCGCGAATAACGGCGCGAAGGAGGCCGGGGCGACGATCGCGGGGATGATCGTCGGAAACATCCTCGGCAAGTGGGTGGGAACGAACCTGGGCGGCGCGGTCGGCGCCGCCGGCGGCTAC
>JAFAMS010000010.1 GCA_019233165.1 Vulcanimicrobiota bacterium
CTCGTCTACGGCGTCGCGAGCGCGCTCAACGTAGGGCGCGACCGCGGGACGTTCGACATCACGTTCAGCGCCAACCCGAAAAATGTCCGGCCGGCGCTCGCCGTCATCAAGCAAGAGCTGCGGCAAATCCAGCGCGCGCCGGTCTCCGCAACCGAGCTCAGCCAGGCAAAAACGAAGGTCGTCGCGCGCGCGCTCGTCGGCGAGGAAGCGACCGACGCGATCGTCGGCAACGTCGGAAACATCGCTTCGAACGATCTCCCGCTCGACTACTACAAGACCCTCCGCAACCGCTACGAGCCGTTGACTGCCGCCGACCTGATGCGGGCGGCGAAACGGTACATCCATCCCAACAATCTCGTCGAAGTCTTCGAGGGGCCTAAGTTTTGACGATCACCGTCGATCCGTCCACCGAGCAGGAGCTCGAGCGATTCGAGCCTTTCGACGAGCGCCGCATCGATGCGACGCTCGAGCGCGCGCGAAGCGGATTCGGCCGGTGGCGCCGTACGCCGCTCGACGAACGCTCGCCGGCGATGCGCCGCGCCGGCGCCCTCTTGCGGGAGCGCAAGGCAGAGCTCGCGCTGCTGGCGACGCGCGAGATGGGGAAGCCGATCGCGGAGGCCGAGGCTGAAGTCGACAAGTGCGCCGGTTGCTGCGACTACTTCGCCGAGCACGCGGCGCGATTTTTAGCGGACGAGCCGCATCCGTCGAGCGCCTCGGAGAGTTACGTCGGATTTCGCCCGCTGGGCGCGATCCTGGCCGTGATGCCGTGGAATTTTCCATTCTGGCAAGTCTTCCGTTTCGGCGCGCCGTCGCTCATGGCGGGGAACGTCGGCGTCCTCAAGCACGCGAGCAACGTGACGGGCTGTTCGCTCGCGATCGAGTCGATCTTCCGCGACGCCGGATTCCCCGACGGCGTTTTCAGCGCGGTGATCGTCTCCGGTTCGCAGGCGACGAAGCTCATCGACGATCCGCGGATCGCCGCCGTGACGCTCACCGGGAGCGAGGCGGCCGGCGTCTCGGTCGCGGCGGCCGCCGGGAAGAATCTGAAAAAAACGGTCCTCGAGCTCGGCGGGAGCGATCCGTTCATCGTCCTCGCCGACGCCGATCTCGACCTCGCCGCCGATTGGGCGGTGCGTTCGCGCTTTCAGAACACCGGTCAGAGCTGCATCGCCGCCAAGCGCTTCATCGTCGAGGACGCCGTCTACGACGCGTTCGTCGAACGCTTCGCCGCCAAGGCGCACGCGCTCGCGTACGGCGACCCGACCGATCGCAGCAATAAGCTCGGCCCGCTCGCGCGCGGCGATCTTCGCGACACGCTCGCGGAGCAGATCGACGCGACGAAAGCGCGCGGAGGACGCGTTGCGACCGGCGGCAGAAAACCGCCGCGCAAGGGATACTTCTTCGAGCCGACGGTCGTCGTCGACGTCCTCCCCGGGATGCCGATGTTCGAGCAAGAGACGTTCGGGCCGGCCGCTGCCGTCGTTCGCGCGCGCGACGCCGACCACGCGGTCGCGCTCGCCAACGATTCGCAGTTCGGTCTCGGGGGGAATCTTTGGACGCGCGACCTCGAACGCGCAAAACGACTGGCGGCCGACCTGGAGACCGGCGGCGTCTTCGTGAACGGGATGACCGCGAGCGATCCCCGCCTGCCGTTCGGCGGCATCAAGCGCAGCGGCTACGGGCGCGAGCTCTCGTCGTTCGGAATCCGCGAATTCGTCAACGTGCAAACCGTATGGATCGGGCCTCCAAAAGAACCCGCGCCGCAATCCAAACCCGCAGAATAGGAGTACGATGCGTTTCAGCCTACGTTTCTTCGGATCGCTCGCCCTGGCACTTGGGCTCGCGTTCCCGGCGCTCGCGGCACTTCCGCCGGCGCCGGTCGCCAAACAAGTGCCGGTCGTCGACACGTATTTCGGGACGAGCGTCACCGATCCGTACCGCTGGATGGAGCAGCCGTACGCACAGAATACCGATCTGCAAGCGTATTTGAAAGCCCAGAACGATCGGACGCGCGCGATCCTCGACTCGATCCCCGAACGCAAAGCGATCTTGGCGCGAGTCTCGTCCTTGATCGAGACGGTCAACGCCTCGAGCGGCGTCGTGCGTCGCAAAGGGGTCCTCTTCTACGAACGGCTGACGCCC
>JAFAMS010000177.1 GCA_019233165.1 Vulcanimicrobiota bacterium
ATGATTCCGGTCATGGCCGCGCTCTTGTTCCCTCTCGGGTTCGTCATCATCAACTTGCTGCAATGCGATCTCGCCACCGGGTACTTTTGTTACGTCCCGATCGCGCTGATCCACCGCCGCATCACGATGGGACAGCTGGTGCGCGCGTTCTTTTGGGTCTACGTCGCCAACCTGGCCGGTAGCCTCGTCTACGTAGCGCTCTTGTGGACCGCGCTCACGATGACGGGACAAGCGCCCGACACGACCGGTATCTCCGCGGTTCTGGTCAAAGTCGGGACGCTCAAGACCGTGCACTACGAGGATTTCGGCGCCGCCGGAATCTTCACGGCCTTCATCAAGGGCGTTCTTTGCAACTGGTTCGTCACGCTCGGCGTGATTCTACCGTTCACGACGCGCTCGGTGATCGGCCGCGCGATCGCGACCTTCGTCCCGATCTACCTGTTCTTCGCGATGGGTTGGGAGCACTTGGTCGTCAACATGTTCATCATGCCGGCGGCGATGATCTTCGGTGCCCACATCACGCTCGGCGACTGGTGGTTCGTCAACGAGATCCCGGTGACGATCGGGAATTTCTGCGGCGGCTTCTTCCTGACGGGACTGGCGGTCTCGTGGGCGTACTACGCTCGCAAGAAGAGCGACGAACCGCTCGCGCCGCTCGGCCAGCCGATCGCGGCCGGCAGACCGTAGTATCCGCGGGAAGCCCACACAAGATCGCTGAAGGCAACGCAATGGCGCTAGAAACGATCGATCTCGTCGGTGGTCTGCCGGGGACGCTTGCGCCCCTGGCAGACCAATTTCGCCGGCCGATCACGTATCTGCGAATCTCGGTCACCGACCGTTGCAATTTGCGCTGCGTCTACTGCATGCCCGAAGAAGGCTTGCCGTGGATCCCCAAGCCCGAGATCCTCACCTTCGAGGAGATCGAGCGGATCGTGACCGCCGCTGCGGCGATCGGGGTCCGGAGCATTCGGCTCACCGGTGGCGAGCCGCTCGTTCGTCGCGACCTCCCGCAGCTCGTCGGAATGCTCTCGGCTATTCCCGGCATCGACGACATCGCGCTCTCGACGAACGGGATCATGCTCGAGCAGCAGATCGACGAGCTGGTGCGCGCCGGTCTGCGGCGCGTGAACGTCTCGCTCGACACCCTGCGCGAAGACCGCTTCTTTGCGATCGCGCGTCGCAAAGGGCTCCAGCGCGTCTTAGGCGGGATCGATGCGGCGCTCCGCGCCGGCCTCGGGCCGGTGAAAATCAATTGCGTCGTCATGCGCGGGAAGAACGACGACGAGGTTGCAGATCTCGCGGCGCTGACGCGCGAGCGGGCGGTCTTCGTCCGGTTCATCGAGGTCATGCCGGTCGAAGACAATCTCGACTTGCAACGCGACACCTACGTTTCGGCAGACGAGATCCTGGCGAAGATCGGCGAGATCGGCGAACTGCGGCCGGTCGAGGGCCCCGGAGGGAACGGACCGGCCCGGTACTTCGCGTTCGAGGGTGCGCCGGGTGCCGTCGGCGTGATCAGCCCGCTTTCGCACGATTATTGCGAGCGTTGCAATCGCGTGCGGCTCTCGGCCGACGGCCGCTTGCGGCTCTGTCTCTTCGGCGACCAGCACATCGACCTCAGAGCCCCCGTTCGCAACGGTGCCTCGCGCGATGAGTTGATCGAGATTTTCAGGGGCAGCATGTTCATCAAGCCCGAGCGCCATCATCTGCGACTCGGAGAGCAGTCGAGCCGAATGCGAGCGTTCTCCGAGATCGGAGGTTGATGGAAGATCCGGCTGCGGAATGGCAAGAGCTCGCGTCGTGGTATGAGGAAACGCGCCGAATGCGGGCGCTCGTCGAGCTCGGGGAAGCCAAAGCCGCAGTCGATCAAATCCGGCGGCAGGTGAATACCTCGCGCGCTTCACCGGATTCCTCGCCGGCTACGATCCTTCGGCTTCTCTGCGAATACGCGACTCTACTCGAGAGCGCGGATGCGTTGACGGAAGCCGAATTCGTCTGGAGCGAAGCGCTGGAGCTCGTCGCGGCGAACGAGCTGCGCTCGCTCGAGGCGGCGCACGCGTTCTTGGGGCAAGGCTTGCTCCGCGTGAAGACCCACGATTACAACGAAGCCGTCGCCAAGCTCAAAGAAGCGGTGGAACGCGCCGAGGAGTTGGCAGCCGCCGACGAGCTCGATCGCCAAATACTCTTGGCCAAAGCCTGGCGGGGGCAGTCGCAGGCGTTCGAAGCGCTCGGCTTGTTTTCGGCGGCTTCGAGCGCACTCGATGCGCTGACCTCGATCAAGCGCCAGATCCGCTTCATCGCTTTCTCGCCGACGCGCGGCCGCTGAGGAGCCCGAACGTGTACACGATCGACGGAACCCCGGCGTGCCTGCTGATCACCGAGAACCTCACCCGCGTCCATCCGGACGACGGCGAGCGCCATTTCTACCCGGCGTTCGTGAAGGCGTTCGAGCCCGGATTTACCGCGACGGATTGGGACTACGGCACGGACTACGCCGCCGCGAAAGAAAAGGTCGACGCGTTCAACGCCGAGCACGGGATCAACAAGGAAGCGATGAAGTTGATCGTCACCTCCTCGATGTTCCCGGCCGCGCCGATCACCGTCGAGCAGATCTTCAAGGCGAACGGCGAAGACTACGTCGCGTCCTAGAAGCTTCCGGGGAAGCTCGGACGCAACGCCTGCTTGAGCTCCGCGGTTCCGAGGCGGTCAACGACATCGAGGATCGCGGGCGTCGCGCTCTCGGCGCCGTGCGCGGCGAGCCACCGCAAACCCGCGACGATCGCCGAAGGCGCCGCGCGTTCGGCGACGATGTCATCGAGGATCTCGGCGGCTCGTGCGTGCAGCGGCGCTTCCCAAGCCTCGACTTCGGCGTGTTCGGCGAGCGTTCGTTTCGCGCGCGCGATCTCGGCGGCGCGCCACGGATACGGCTTGCCGCAGGCGATGCAATTCGAGTGATAGGGAACCCATTGCAGCATCTCGGGATCGGGCGGCAGCGGCGCGCGGCAGTGCGGACACGATCTGAGAACCGGCTCGCCGCACTTCGGACAGAAATCGAGCGCGAAGGAGGGGTCGAGAGACCACGCGAGGAGATGACCGCTCGCACAGACGGCCGCGCTCGGTTCGCGCCGTTCCTCGGCAAGGCCGGGTAGGACGATCGGTTCGTCGGGCACGATCTCATTCTAGCGAAAAGGCGGTGAAA
>JAFAMS010000361.1 GCA_019233165.1 Vulcanimicrobiota bacterium
CAGGGGAGTCGCCTACCGTCCGCGGGGCGCTGACGCCGTCCTGCGTGAGAACGTCTTGATCTACGGCGTCGGCGGGATCATCGTCCCCTTCATCTTCATCAAGCTGATCGACATGTTGCTCGTCGTCTTCCATCTTGCAGGCTAAGAATATGCAGTCACCGGCGCCTCAGACTACCCGCGAGTCAACCCTCTCCCATCTCTTGCCCGCCGTGCTCTTCACGATCGTCTCCGTGATCGGCCTGGGGATCGTTTATCCCGTCGTCATCTGGTTGATCGGGATCGCGATCTTTCCGTACCAGGCCAACGGTTCACTGATCAAGGACGGCGACAAGATCGTCGGCTCGGTCCTCGTCGGCCAAACGTTCAAGAAGCCGCAGTATTTTCACGGGCATCCGTCCGCAGCCGGAAAAGACGGCTACGACCCAACGAACACGGGGGGGACGAATCTCGGACCGACCTCGAAGAAGCTGATCGATTCGGTCGCTGCAGCGGTTGTCGCGCTGAAGAAGGACAACCCCGATGCGACCGGTCCGATTCCGTCGGAGCTCGTGACGTCGAGCGCGAGCGGGATCGATCCGGATATCACGCCGGAGGGCGCATACTATCAGATTCCTCGCGTAGCCAAAGCGCGCGGCGTCTCGCCCGATGCCGTCCGCGCGATCGTCGACGCGCACGTCCGCGGTCGCACGTTCGGGATCCTCGGCGAGCCGCGCGTCAACGTCGTCGAGCTGAATCGCGCGCTCGACGCGACAAAGGGCGGCTGAGTCAGGCGGCCTGAAACGGCGCCGGCGAATACAAGAGCAGCTCGGTAGCGCCCGCGTCGAGCAGGCGCCGCCCGAATGGTGGCGGCTGCCAGAATCGACGCCGTCCGCGTTGGCCTTCGACGGAAATCACCGCACTCGGCATCGAGCGCGCGAACGCGACCAGTGCTTGGGCCGGGTGTGAGGCGACCTCGAAGTGCCATGACGCGCGCGCGGTTTTCGTCGCGCGCCGCAGCGCCTCGAGCGAGATCGACAATTCGGCGCCGGCACTGGCCGCGATATGCGTCACGGTGAGCTCGATGTCGAGACGCGAAGCGAGCCGTGCGCCCCACTCTACGAGCCCGACGTCGCGTTCGCGCGCGGCTACCCCGAGGATCAAGTGCGAAAACGGCGCCGGAAGCCGAACGGGCTTTCGGGCGTGCATCGTCTCGCGGATTGCGAGCTCGCGCAACGCCGTCAGGTTCTCGATCGTGAAGAAGTGCGAGAGCGCGCGATCGATGCGCTCCGGCGGATAGATCTTCCCGCCGCGCAACCGTTCGCGCAGAACTTCGGGAGTTGCGTCGATCAAGACGACGTCGTCGGCGAGCTCGAGGATTCCGTCGGGGAGCGTCTCTTTGACGCGCTGCCCCGTCATCCGCAGAACGGCGTCCGAGAGCCCTTCGAGATGCTGAACGTTGAGCGTGGTGATCACCGAGATCCCCGATCGAACGATCGCGAGGACCTCTTGGTAGCGCTTGGGATAGTCGCTTCCCGGCTCGTTCGTGTGGGCGAGCTCGTCGATCAGGGCGACTTCCGGACGCCGAGCGAGGAGCGCTTCCCGGTCGAGTTCGCCGCCTTTGCGCGGGAGGATCTCGAGACCCTCGAGCATCCGGATCGTGTCCGGACGCCCGTGTGTTTCGACGACGGCGCCGACGACGTCGATCCCCTGGGCCCTCATCTGGTGCGCGCGATCGAGCATCGCATACGTCTTTCCGCAACCGGCGCTCGCGCCGAGATAGACCGTGAACTTTCCGTAGCCGACCCGCAGCCGGTCCCCGGCGGTCTGCGCCCACGGATGGCGGGCGCTGAGCTCGCCGCTCGACGTGCCGGCGTGAACCGGGTCGGCGATGAAAATGTGCCGGTCGATTCGGTTCGAGGCGATCGTGGTCGCGAGCGGGCCGATCGGGACCCCGATCACCGTCGCGGCCGCCTCTGACCATTTCGGCCGGCCGCGCTCGAGCGGAAGTGCCGGGACGACTCGCGCGTTGATCGAGCGCGCGACGCGGTCGAGCTCCTCCAGCTCGGTCCCCGGCAGCGCCGTAACCTCGAGTGCGAGCTCCGTGGCGTCTGCGAATCCCGCGCATTTGCGAACGAAGATCGTCGGGTCGTCGATTCCCGCTAC
>JAFAMS010000528.1 GCA_019233165.1 Vulcanimicrobiota bacterium
TCGTCCAAGTTCGAATTCACCAGCTCCTGGACTTTTGCGAGGGATCGGAACGTGCCGACGACGCCCCCTACGGCGGCGGTCCGGGGATGGTGTTGCGGGTCGAGCCGCTCGCGAGGGCACTCGACGCGATTTTGGCGACCGGCGGCCCCGGCGAAGGCCGCGCCCTTCTTCTTACCAGCGCCGGCGGCAAGCGGTTCGAGCAGGCCGACGCGCGCCGCCTTGCCGGCCTCGACCGGCTCGTGATCGTCTGCGGCCACTACGAAGGCGTCGACGAACGCCTGCGCGAGCTCTATCCGCTCGAAGAGGTCTCGCTCGGCGACTTCGTGCTCACCGGGGGCGAGATCGCAGCGATGGCGATCGCCGACGCGACGGTGCGGCTCCTCGAAGGAGCGATCCGGCCGGAATCTGCGGCGGCAGAGTCCTTCTCGGCCCCCGGCGAGCTCGACCATCCGTCGTTCACCCGCCCCCCGCGCTTTCGCGGGGTCGACGTCCCCGAGGTCCTGCTCTCCGGAGACCACGCCAAGATCGCGGAATGGCGGCGCGAAGAGTCGAGGCGCCGTGCGGCCGAGCGGCGCAAGCGGGCCTAGAGAGGTTGCCGCGGCCTCCGGCCGGGTGGTACAATACCGCGGTTGTGCAGGTGCCTGCTGCGCCTCATCTTTAGAGAGCGGTCATGAACGTCATCGGTATCCTTGAAAAAGAGCAAGAAAAGACTTCGGTCCCGGACTTTCGGCCCGGCGACACCGTGAAGATCTATTCGAAGGTCGTCGAGGGCGGCAAAGAACGCACCCAGATGTTCGAAGGCGTCGTAACCGTCCGCAAAGGCCGCAGCTCGAACGAGTCGGTGACCCTCCGCCGTGTTTCGCACGGCGTCGGCGTCGAGAAGTCGTTCTTGGTCCACAGTCCGCGCGTCGAGCGGATCGAAATCAGCAAGCGCGGGATCGTCCGCCGCAGCCGTCTCTACTATCTCTCCGAGAAGGTCGGGAAGGCCGCGCGGATTCGAGAGAAGAGAACCGGCAAGACCGACGCCGAGTAACGGCTTCCGGGATGACCCCGCTTCAGCTTTTTGCGCTGATTTGTATCTTCGCAGTCGTGCGCGTTGCGATCAGCATTCGTCCGCGCGCGATGGCAAACGGCGGCGCGGCGGCGGCAGAGACGCCGGAAAGCGGGTCCACGCGCGCCGTTCTGCGCGAGTATCTCGATGCGTTCATCGTCGCGGGGCTGGTCGCGCTCTTCCTCATCACGTTCGTCGTCCGCACGTTTTTCATCCCGTCCGGCTCGATGGAGCCGACGCTCCAAGTGCACGACGTGCTCCTCGTCAACGAGTTCGAATATCGTTTCTTGCCGCCGAAGCACGGCGACATCGTCGTCTTTCCCCCACCGATCGACTCGACGAACGATTTCATCAAGCGTTTGATGGGCGCGCCCGGCGACACGCTGCGGATCCACAACGGCACCGTCTACCGAAACGGGGCGGCTCTCTCCGAGCCCTACACCGCCCAAAAACCCGCCTACGAGCTCGAGATCAAAAACTTCGGAATTTACGTCGACGGGAACCGGCTCGATCCCGCGCTCGCGCACATCCCGCCCAAGAGCGCCTGGACCAGCCCCGACCGCATCCCGGACGGCTACTACTTCATGATGGGCGACAACCGGAACAACTCCGAGGACTCGCACATCTGGGGCTTCGCGCAGCTCCACGGGACCTTCGCCTCGGGCTATCTCAAAGGAAAACCGGCGCACTTTACGGGCCACGCCTTTTTGTTGTTTTGGCCCCTGAATCGCTTTCGAATCCTGCACTGAACCGGGCTGTGACGGGGCTCTATTAGGATTGAGGCAAGCGGCGGCGAACCACCAAAGCGTGCTCTCCCAACCGTCCGTTCGATTGGCGAGACTGCGCCGCGGGGTCGTAGTAGCGATTGAGGTCCTGGTCCTGGTACTGCTGGGGGCCGCCTTTTTCGTCCGTCTTCCCCAAGTTTCGGGCCTCTCGATGGAGCCGCGGATCGGCTCCGGGGAGTTCGTGCTGATCGACACGATCGCGTACAGGTTCGGCCCGGTGCGGCGCGGCGACATCGTCGCCTTTCGGCATGGCGGCCCGTCTTCCGAGGCGTACCTCAAGCGCGTGATCGCACTCCCCGGCGAACGGGTCGCGATCGAGCGGGGGATCGTTTCGATCGACGGCAAGCCGCTGGAAGAAGCGTACGTCCGCTATCACGACACGACCAGCGTCCCCGAGCGGATCGTCCCCGCCGACGGCTTCTTCGTGCTCGGCGACAATCGCAGCAACTCCGACGACTCGCGCGACTGGGGCTTCGTTCCCGCCTCGGCGATCATGGGAAAAGCGTGGCTCGCACTCTGGCCGCCCTCCCGCATCGGCACGCTGTAGAGCTAGACGCAATGTACGACCGCGAAACCGTCATCCAATGGTATCCAGGGCACATGGCGGCGGCGATCCGCCAGCTGGAGCAACGCATCCGCCTCATCGACGTTTTCGTTGAGGTGGTAGACGGCCGGATACCGATCGCCGGCGCCAATCCGAATCTCGCGGAGTTGATCGGGCGAAAACCTCGTTTGCTCGTGCTCTCGCGGGAGGATCTGGCCGATCCGGAGACCACCAAGCAATGGCTCGATTATTACGCGGGGCGCAGCGCCAAAGCGGTTGCGGTGAACGCACGCAACGCTGCGAGCTACGCGCAGGCGAGCTTCTTTCTCACCCAGCTCACCGGTTCGGCGAGGACGCGTGGAACCGCGAGAGCGATGGTCGTCGGAATCCCGAACGCCGGCAAGTCGCAAGTCATCAACGGCTTGCTTCGTCGCGACGTCGCGCGGGTCGAAGACAAAGCCGGCGTCACGCGTGCACCGCAGTGGTTTCGCGTCGGCCCGAATTTGGAGATGATGGACACGCCGGGGATCCTCGTTCCGAAGATCGAGAGCTTGGTGGCGCAGTGGATGCTGGCGATGTGCGGCGCGATCCCGCGCGACAAATTCAACCCGGAAAACGTCGTTCACAGCTTCGTCGACTGGTCGCGGGAGAACCTCAAGCGCCGGCCTCCGCCCGATCTGGAAGCGTTTGCGACCGCCCGGCGAATGTTGCGCACCGGCGGCGAGCTCGAGCTGCACAATGCGGCGCTCGCGTACGTCAAAGACTTCAACGACGGGAAATTCGGACGGGTCACCCTGGAGTCGCCGCCCGAAAAGAAGCCGTGAAGAGCCGCAAGCCGGCAGCCGCAAGGGCGCGCGACCGCCGCCGGCTCGACCGTCTCCATCGGTACGAGCTCGCCTTGCGCGAGCGCGGACTCCGGCTGATCGGCGGGATCGACGAGGTCGGACGAGGACCGCTCGCCGGGCCGGTCGTCGCGGCGTGCGTCGTCAGCGACGGTCCGCTGCGGC